>JANXZD010000076.1 GCA_025355705.1 Bacteroidota bacterium
CCGCACAATTATATCGCTAATACCGTAGTTTATTCCGGAACCCACGATAATGATACAACCATCGGGTGGTTTAACAGTGCAACGGATCGCGAACGAGAATTTGTTAAAAAATATATTGGTAACGAGGGACGTGAAATTCACTGGGATCTTATTCGGATCGCATCGGAATCAGTTGCAGTGTTCGCGGTATATCCAATGCAGGATATTTTAGGATTAGATACAGAATCGAGAATGAATATGCCAGGTCAGGCGTTAGGGAATTGGTCTTGGAGATTTGTCTGGGAAGAAGTGCAACATTGGCATGCATTGAAATTATATGAAATCTCTGCACTTTCAAATCGAACAAAAGCAGATCGATTGAATTTACCTGCCTATCCTACCGGTAAAGTGCAACCATAATGATCATTGATAAAGAATATGGTAGCAAAATTCCATTTCAAATTATTTGAGAATATTATTATGAACAAAGAAAAATATTTCTGTTTGTTTTGGTTTTCACTATTGCTATCGAGCTGTTCTTCTCGCCATAATGTTCAATATGATCCAAATAATCCCCTGGAAAAATTGCAGTATGATATTGCACAAAAATTTGAAGACTCGAATTTTGTGAATGCTCATTGGGGAGTTCTGATTAAGTCACTGAAGTCCGGCGAAACAATTTATGCAAGGAATGAAAAAAAAATGTTCATGCCTGCTTCCAACATGAAGCTCTTTACCACGTCGTCTGCAATGATTTCCCTTGGGCCAAATTATCGATATACGACCAGATTAGTGACGAACGGTGAAGTGAAAAATGGGGTGTTGAATGGCGATCTTATTATGATTGGCAGCGGTGATCCGACAATTTCCGGAAGATTCGACAGCGGAAAAGTAACGATTACATTTGAACAATGGGCAGATAGTTTGAAAATCCTGGGAATCAATCAGATCAAAGGCAATATCATCGGCGATGATAATTGTTTTGATGATGAATATTATGGTGCCGGCTGGTCTGCCGATTACGAAACTGACTATTATGCTGCTCAGATCAGCGGGCTTTCTTTTAATGACAATTGCGTTGATATTCGAGTTGCTCCTTCTGCTACCATTGCCGACGTCTGTTCGTTAACGTGGTCACCGAATACGCGATATGTAAATATCATCAATCAAACAACAACAGTTGCAGAAACCGATTCAGTCAACGATATTTATTTCGAACGAAAGCGCGGAACCAATAATATTTTTGTTCATGGAAAATTATCAATTGGAAAGAGACCGTTTATTGAATCGGTTACTGTTGAAAATCCTACAAAATATACTGTCATGGTTCTAAAGGAAATTTTGGAATCAAAAGGAATATCAGTTCTCGGTGCGGTAGTTGACGCCGATGATTTTGCTGACACACTTCGATACGAACATTCAACACAACTTGCATCATTTACTTCACTTCCATATTCTGAGATAGTTAAAACGATTAACAAACCAAGTCAGAATTTCTACACCGAACAGGTCTTTCGTACCATCGGTAAAGAACGGTACGGTGTTGGTTCAATGGACAATGGTCGTTCTGCTGCTTTTCCAATTCTTTCTTCGTGGGGAGTTGATACGGCACGATTGCGATATGCCGATGGTTCCGGATTGTCACGTCAAGATTTGATCACACCAAGCGACATTGTTTCCATACTTTCCGGAATGTCAAAAGAAAATAGTTTTCTTCCGTTCTATGAATCATTACCGATTGCAGGGATTGACGGAACGATCAAAGGTAGAATGAAAGGAACAAAAGCAGAGAGTAATGTTCATGCAAAAACCGGATCGATTGGATATGTTCGGTCTCTTTCCGGTTATGTTACCAGTTCTGACGGAGAACAATTTGTATTTTCCATGATTGCCAATCATTACACTGTCCCAACACGATTCGCAGAAAAAATTCAAGACGCAGTCTGCGTAATGCTGGCAGATTTTAAACGATAAATAACTTCTTCATAATTACGAATAAAAATCTAAATGATAGAACAACAAGACCACAACCAGGAATATCGCGAAGAACTCAATGAGTTAATGAAACGGCGGCGAGAAGAGTTGGACCAATTACGTGCCGCAAACATTAATCCGTATCCCTACGAATATGAACGGAATGCAACATCGAAAGAAATTCTTGCATCATACAAAGATGAGATGCCGCTGTGGATTGTTTCGGTTGCAGGAAGAATTATGTCAATGCGCCGAATGGGGAAAGCATCGTTCGCACATCTGCTGGATATGACAGGAAGAATACAGGTCTATCTAAAAAAAGATGATCTTGGTGAACCGTATGATCATTTTAAGCTTCTTGATATCGGTGATATTATCGGAGTGGAAGGATATGTTTTTAGAACGAAGACGGGAGAAGTTTCAATCCATGCTCAGCGATACGTCTTACTTTCAAAATCACTTCGTCCGTTGCCGGTTGTGAAAGAAAAAGTTGATGAACAAGGAAATAAAACGACCTTTGATCCGTTCTCCGATAAAGAACTTCGATATCGTCAACGATATGTTGACCTGATTGTGAATCATGAAGTTCGTTCGACGTTCATTAAACGGTCAATGATTCTGCGTCAAATGAGAAATTTTTTGGATGAAAAGAATTTTCTTGAAGTGGAAACACCTGCATTGCAGCCTATCTATGGCGGAGCCAGTGCTCGACCGTTTGAGACGCACCACAATGCGCTAGATATTCCATTGTTCCTGAGAATTGCTGATGAACTATATCTGAAACGTCTTATCGTTGGCGGATTTGATGGGGTATATGAAATCGCAAAAGATTTCCGTAATGAGGGAATGGACCGAACTCACAATCCGGAATTTACAATGATGGAATTGTATGTTGCGTATCGGGATTACAAATGGATGATGGAATTAGTTGAACAGATGGTTTTCTCCATTGCACAGTCATTGAATAATAGCGCAACGGTAAAACTCGGTGAGTATGAGATCAATTTTACACCGTCGTGGCAGAGATTGACGATGTTTGGTTCGATAGAAAAATATTCCGGAAAACAACTTCGAGGTAAAAGTGAATCAGAACTTCGATCGATAGCAAAAGAATTGAACATTGATCTAGATCCGAAGATCGGTATTGGAAAGATCATCGACGAAATATTTAGTGTAACAGTTCAGCCGCATCTCATTCAACCGACTTTCATCATGGATTATCCGGTTGAACTTTCACCTCTTGCAAAGAAACATCGTTCCGAAGAAGGATTAGTGGAACGATTTGAAGGATTCGTCAACGGTCAGGAAATCTGTAATGCATTCTCTGAATTGAATGATCCACTTGATCAACGTGCGAGATTTGAAGAACAGGTACGGCTTCGCGAGCGCGGCGATGATGAAGCACAGACAATGGACGAGGATTTTCTTCGTGCGTTGGAATATGGAATGCCTCCCACTGCTGGGCTTGGGATTGGAATTGACCGTTTGGTGATGCTTCTTACGCAGCAAGATCATATCCGCGACGTTATTTTCTTCCCGCAGATGCGACCTGAAAAATAATTTTATGTGATATTTTTTTTTATCTATCGTATTCCGATTTTCGGATAGCGTTTTTCTTTACATGATGTATGAAATCATATTGTGCCATTCTGTTGTCTGTTATTTTTTTATTCATATTTGGTTGTGACGAAGAACTTCCACCGCAGAATAATCCTGCATTTCTTTTTACAAGTTCGGCATCCGCGCAGTACAAATACATTCCTGAGACCAAACCGTCGCAAAATTTCATAGATATTTATATCGTCTATAAGAATTTATATGACGAAACATTGCAGGATGTTGCTTCGATGAAAGGAACCATATCGATCGAATGGATTGCACCCCCTGAAGAACGTGGTTCATTTAATCCAATAAGGACTGATGAATTAACATTTGACAATCTATTCTACGCTAAAAATTTTAATTTTACTTCAAACAATATTATTATCGATCCCAACGATTCAATCATTATACGATATCGTTGGAATTTAAAAACTGATGACAGCACTAGTCTCATCGACCAAGTAAAATATCTTGCCGATAAGAATTGCTCAGTCACGTTAACACCCGGCGGGTTTCCGGGAAATCGTCGTATTTCTGTAAAGCAACAATTTCAAGTGAGTGCCAAGTTCATCATTTTTCAACGGGGGGGCACAATCGTTACTTTACCTAGCAATTTCTCTTCATGTTGGATTGCTCCTCATTATGGTGAACCGACAACACCATGTGAACCTCCGAATCCGTACAATCCTTGTAACAGCATCGCACAACCTTGAACTTAGAAGCAATGGGAAAAAAAATCTTTTTAATATTACTGTTATGTATTTGTTGTGGAATTCTTTTCTCTCAGCAAACGGTACCGAATAGCGGAATATTTTGGGCACCAATGACGGTCAATAATTTTTCGGCATGGTATTCATCTGATGGTAGATTAGAAGGAACTCATTCGAATGCCGCAGGAAATGCTCTTTGGGGAGCAACGTTTCCCCGAAACACCGCTTCAACAATTTACACGTCCGCATTCATGTATTCTGCCGATTCCCCGCCCCCAATTGCAAATGGTGCGTATTATACAAATACACTTCAACAGGGTGCAATTTTTGGACAGCAAACCGGTATTGCTGAAAATAAATTAGCAAACGGCGTACGGATATGGAGAATCAGGAAAGATTTTATGACCGCTGATCTGCGACGTGATGCATCAGTGACATATGGAATCGCCGAAAATAATGTGAGCATTATGGATATGCAGAGGTTGCGTACTGAATATAAAAAAGATTGGATTGAATGGCCTGCGTTAAAGGGTGCTCCTTTCTATGATGTTAACAATAACGGTATTTACGATCCAAAATTTACAGTTAATCAGTTTAACGTTGAGATCCCCGATACAAATTCTGATTCGCCCGGTGTCGCGAATGCAGATCAAGTAATTTGGTATGTATGTAATGATCTTGGCGGCGATTCTCCTTGGGATACACCGAGTATTGGAATGGAAATGCAAGTAACAATCTGGGCGTACGCTACAAACGGTGCATTAGCAAATACAATTTTTCGTCGTGGAAGAATGATCTATAAAGGAACAACATCAACTCCTGCGTTGCATACACTAACGAATATGTATATTGGAATTTGGTCTGACATCGATCTAGGTCAAACAAATGATAATCTTGCCGGCAGTGATCCTGAGTTGGGTTTGGGATATGTTTATAATTCCAAAACGCTTGATAACGAATATTCGAAGTTCAATCTTGTTCCACCGTCTGTTGGATTTGATATCGTGCAAGGTCCAAAGGTAAAGAGTACGAGTTTGGATTCTGCATTATTTAATTTCTCCTTTCGGAAAGGGTATAAGAACCTTCCAGTTACTTCAATAACGTACATCGGACAAGCCAATGGTACGATTTTTACAGGAAGTACCGGGATATCTCATTTGACCAATGCATTACAAGGATTGCCGACAAGATCAAGTTCTCCACAAATCGATCCTATAACATCGAAGCCCTCAAAATTTTGGGCTTCAGGTGATCCGCTCTTAAAGACCGGCTGGATCGATGGAGTGTACGAAAATCCCGGATCACGAGAATTGGTCGTTTCTACCGGTCCGTTTACAATGACGCTTGGAGACACTCAGGAAATTGTTACTGCATTAATTGGAG
>JANXZD010000077.1 GCA_025355705.1 Bacteroidota bacterium
GAATTTGGATCACCCCCTTGAATGACAAATCCCGGCACAACACGGTGGAATGCAGTGCTGTCAAAGAATTTTATCGACACTAAACTATCAAAATATGCAACGGCTTTCGGAGCGATCAATGGAAATAATTCAATGGTGAAAGATCCTATGACCGTTCCTTCTCGTTTGGTTTCGATCTTATAGATTGGTTTCGAAGTTTGCACTTGTGAAATCGAAGAAGAAACAATAAACAGTAGTACATAAGAATTTGTAATGAATGATCGTAGTGATCTATGTCCCATAATGCTCCAATCTAAGATACCGTTAGAGATATCGTTGTATTAATTCACCGCAAGCGAATCCGCTCTGCACTGCACCTTCAATTGTCGCCGGAAGTTTCGTATCCGTCCAGTCGCCTGCTAAAAAAAGATTTTTAATGGATGTTGTGTGAGAAGGTCTGTATTGTTCTATTCCAACCACTGGTGAGAATGTCGCACGTTTTTCTTTGATAATCAATGAGTGTACGATCGAAGCAACCATTGCCGTCGGGTAAAATCGTTGGAGTTCCTTGTGAGCCAATTGCACCAATTGTTCTTTATCCATTTCAATAAATTCGTGTGCACCGCTGATCACCAAGGCTAGATACATTAAACGTTCTTGATCCTTCCCATAGATTTTAGACTTATTAAAGACCCAATGGATGGGTGAATCGACCAACGCGATAAATTGTTCTTGAACAAAATGGACATCGAACCAAAGATGGATTGAAATGATCGGAGAAGATGCGAGTTTATCCAAATTGTACAGACCTATATTTTCCGGATTCTCAAATATTTTTGGGATATCAAAATATGGAACCGCACTGATAACAGT
Source organism: Bacteroidota bacterium (assembly GCA_025355705.1). Taxonomy (GTDB): domain Bacteria; phylum Bacteroidota; class Ignavibacteria; order UBA10030; family UBA8401; genus UBA8401. The sequence continues at coordinate 853 of JANXZD010000077.1, forward strand.
TTTTGGTTTGACAATCACACCAGAATCCAACTCCACGCTTTGGATAGAAGAATTTTTGAATAATATTTTCTTTACGGAAGTATTCGTAGAAATTGTTCCGCCATTCTTTGTAATATGATTTTCTGCACCTTCGATCAACACCGTACTTAATCCGTATTTTGGAATTATGATTGAAGAATTCATTCTCTTCCCAAAGAAAGTCGATTTCAGCACCTTAATAAACAACGCTGCGGAGATCTTTTCCGTAACATCATTTAACGCCCCAATGGCAATGATATTCCAGAGATATTTTTTGTTCGCGTCTGGCTGTTTCATTTCATCAAGCCATTGCGCTACAGTAATTGATTGCAAATACTTGTTGGTATCGGGGTTTTTTATCATCAACGCAACTCCGATGCGCAGCAGCGAAAGACGTTCCGAAAATAAAAGGGACTTTAAACGGAACAGTCCAACAAGTACATTGAATGGCGCTGGTAAACCAACGGCGGTGAGTGTTGACGGACCTTGCGATGAGCGACGAAATGTAATAGAAAGATTATTTTGAATTTCCACTCGATCGATTCGATCGATCATTCTTAAGAATTTTAGCGTGGAATGGTAACAACCCATCATTAAATGCTGGCCATTATCAACTTCATCTCCTGTTTCTTGATGAATGAATGAATATGTTCTCCCGCCAAGCCTTGGTTTTTGTTCCACAAGAAGAACAGATAAACCTCGAGACGAGCAATCAACAGCAGCCGCAAGCCCTGCAACACCACCGCCAATGACTAGAACATCAGGATTGTTTTGTAAGGACATTGTAGTTTTTTGAGCGATGATAAAAAAGGTATCCGGATGACGGGAGATTACATACAATCATTGTAATGCTGTTATGTATTCTTTAGAGAACGGTTCTTCCACCAAACGTTGAACGTGATGAGGAGTTTTTTTGTATTCGATATTTTAATACGGTTCTCAAAGACATTATATTCTGCATTTTCAATGTCTTGAAGCAGTCGAAAATATATTTCCTGCATGATCAACGCGGCGATGAATAACGGTTTATCGTCTTCGGAAAGATGTTTGATCGCTTCAGTGAAATATAACCGTGCTCGGTCTGCTTCAAATTTCATCATCCTTTGAAATTTTACATTATATTTGCTCGCAAACAACTCCTCTTCACTATAACCAAAACGATCCATATCCTCCTGGGGAAGATAGATCCTTCCTTTTTTTGCATCCGTTGCAACATCGCGCAAAATGTTCGTCAATTGTAACGCAATTCCCAAATTGACGGAATATTCTTTTGCTTCTTCATGCTTGTATCCGAAGATCTCCGTGCAGATCAAACCAACTGTGGATGCGACACGATAGCAATATTCTTTTAAATCACGGAATGTCTCGTATCTGGTCTTCACCAGATCCATTTCCATCCCTTTGATCAGTTCTGTAAAATGGTCGAGTGGAATATTGAATCGTTTTATGATCTGAGCAAGTTTATTGACAAGTTGATATCGTGAGGTTTCTGCAAGACCAAGCTCGAACTCTTTTCCCCAGTGCACAAGTCTTTGATATTTGGTAGAGACACTGGCTTCTTCATCAACAATATCATCAGCGATACGACACCACGCGTACACTACATTGATTGCTTCTCTCTTTGGTTTCGGGAGCATCAGAAAAGAATAATAAAAATTACTCCTCTTATTCTTATCAATGATATTTGCGGAGATACTATAGTCCATTGTCCTTACGAAAGCGAACGTGCAGCAATTAATAATTTATCAAACAAATTCAAGGTCGGGCGTTTTGTTCGTGTTTCAAAATTTTGTGATTCGATTTTCTCCAATATTCTCATACCGCCATACCATATCATCTTTACTTCAAAACGGAATTGCTTACTTACAAGCGAAAACAACGGTTTCCCTGTTTCAAAAAGATTTCGTGTTCGTTCAATCTCTGTTCTCATCAATACTCGAAACGCATTTGCTTTCGCTGTCGATTCCAAATCAGTAGTGTGAAGGTTAAACGTCATTAAATCTGACTTGGGAATATAGATACGATTTCTGCCTGTATCAACAGAAATATCTTGCCAGAAGTTCGTCAATTGTAATGCTGTGCATATCGCATCTGAAAGACGTTTAGTTTCATCTGTCGAACATCCAAATATATGCAGCAATATGCGTCCTATGGGATTTGCAGAATACTGACAATATTCAAGTACTTCTTCAAAGTCTTGATATACAGGATTAGATGCATCTTTTCTAAACGCAATCAATAGATCATCAAGTAATTGCAGTGAGATCTTAAAATCCAATAATACCTTTGATAGTTTTACGAACAATTCAATTTTGCTTGCTCCATTAACAGCATTATGTAAGTGTTGTTGCCATTCATTTATCTTGTCAATTCGTTCTGCAACACTCAACGTTCCTTCATCTGCAAAATCATCAGCAACTCGCGCAAAAGTATAAACCAAATGTATCGGCTCGCGAAAACGCTTAGGTATGAACAATGATCCGACTGGAAAGTTCTCGTAGTGCGTTTTAGCAATGTTTTCAATGGATTTTTGCATTGTAATTTCTACAAATCTTGAGCAAAGTCGTAAAGATTTTTGATTAACAAATTGAATTTGCATAAAAATCCCAGCAAAAGACAGTGATTTTTCACTGGCACACTCAATGCCCTTTAGGAAGGCACAGAGAAAAGCCAATGAAAAATTTCATAAAACATATTCTTACAAACATGATTTTCGGACTAACATTGCTACATACTCAACAGTTTGATATTATGAATGCAAATCAAACGGATAAGGTCGCTATGAGTTCACAATATACAGTAACCAAAAATGGTATCGAACAGTTTTCGCTCAATGCGCTTTCTCATCCATTCGTTGTAACTACCGGCGATACTTTATACGTGGGAAGGCAGCAGAATACGACTTCCGTTGATACACGCGAAATGATACCAGCCCATTCAGCACTTCAACAAAATTTCCCAAATCCGTTCAACAACTCAACTGTGATACGATATTCTGTTGATGAACAATCTGATATTTCATTAAAAATATATGATATGACAGGTAAGGAAATTTCCACATTGGTAAATGAATCAAAACAAGCAGGAACCTTCAGTATTGGTTTTGCAAACACGAACATCGCTTCCGGAACATATTTTTATCGATTAATCGCAAAGAATGCAGTAGGCAAAGCAACCGTTGAAACAAAAAAGATGATCGTAATGAAATAATATGAAAACAGTGCTCACATATTTCGTGATATTTTCTATCGCAGCGTTCTCGCAGCAATTAATCGTTAAGACAAATGACGGAATGAAATCTATTCCCTCTATATCATCAGCGATTTCAGTCTCGCTCATCAATAATAAAATTATAACAATGGAACCTCAAAATGAACAGGTTGCATTGATTATTGAATTCACGGCTCCGAGCCGTATTGAACAAAAGATCAAAGGAAGATTATTCTCGAAGACCTCATCAATCCAAACCAAACAACAAATTCTTACACTCACAGGAGCAGGACAAATTGGAAAAGAATTTGAGAATGTTTTTAACGGATTCACTATTAAAACAGCGAAAGAAAATATCGGGAAGATCAGAACGATACAAGGAGTAAAAAATGTTTATCTCGATGCATCGGTTCAAACTACGCCAATTTCTGTCATTTCAACAAATGCTATCATTCCTAAAGCATCGACATCGGTTGCGACAGGAAAAGGAATCCGTATAGGTATTATTGACACAGGAATCGATTATAACCATGAAGCGTTTGGCGGCGGATTTGGTGACGCGCATACTGTCGTCGGTGGTTATGATTTCGTGAACAATGATTCTGATCCGATGGATGATAATGGGCATGGAACACATGTTGCCGGAATCATTGGAGGACATTCATCAACAATCAACGGATTGGCCAGTAATGCAATATTCTATGTTTACAAGGTATTGGATCAAAATGGAAGCGGGACGATTTCGACTGTTATCGCGGCGATCGAACGTGCAATTGACGATAGCATGCAGATAATTAATCTTAGTCTTGGAACGCCGTCGAGTGGATCTGATGACCCATTGTCAATTGCAGTGAATCGTGCGGTTGAAGCCGGAATTGTTGTTGTTGTCGCAGCCGGTAATACCGGTGATTATGGAACGATCAATTCTCCCGGTATTGCAAAGTTCGCACTAACAGTCGGCGCAACCGATGCAAACTCGGTCGCTTCATTCAGTGCAAAAGGTCCTATTATTGATCAATACCAAATCAAACCAGATGTTGTTGCACCTGGGGTCGGAATTCTTTCTGCGAAAAATGGGGGCGGTTACATTAAAATGAGCGGAACTTCAATGGCTGCACCGTTTGTAACAGCCATTGCGGCCGCCTTAAAAGAATTACATCCTGATTGGTCCGCGATACAGATCAAAGACGCGATTATTTCCAATGCGGCTGATCTCCAATTATCACTATTCTCTCAAGGTCATGGCAAAATTGATGAAGAGATCTTAAACGCGAAAGTTTTTACAAGCCCTGCGCAGATAAGTTTCGGATTCAATCCTCCATCGGAAAACGCTTGGAGCCACAAAGAGACATTACAAGTGTTCAATCGCGGATTGGTGTCAAAGAAATATAAGTTTGTTTCAACATCAACCAATCCAGCATTACAGTTTCGATTTAATCCTCCTAGTATCGAAGTCCTACCGACGCAAAGTTCTACAATTGAAATAGAACTTGTTACCAACAATTTGTTTTTGAGTAATAACAGTGAATTTGCGAATGGTTATACAGGAAATGTTCTTGCCGTCAGTCAGGCTGATACAATAACGATTCCATTTGCCTTTTTCAAAGGTACAGTTCTTCAAGTCCATTTCGACGAAATTCCATGGCAGGTATTGATCCATAATCAAAAGAATTTTTCAAAAGTGATGGTTCCAAAGTCCAATCAAATTTCGTTAGTCGTAAAAGATGGAACATATGATGTTGTAGCGTCATTCTTTGGATCCCGTTATGTTATAAAGGAAAATATTTCGGTGATGGGAAAATCTGATATTACCATTACAAGTACAGATTCGCAGTTCCCGGCAACATTCCAAACGGTGAATGAACGAGGTGAACAATTAAACATGAGCACGATCGGCGGAACATACAGTTATATTGAAGCGCTGGTTCACCGCGAAACAGGTTTTGTTATTCTCGGATTAGGGGGAGGAAAGATGAATGCATTGGTAAATCATGATAAATCTTTTTCGACATTCAGCAATAAATATGCGTACGGATATTCTTTGAACGTTCAACCAAACAATCTTTCTTCTTATACGTACGATTTTGTCATCGATTCAGGTATGACGGCACCGAAAACGATCAGTTTCAAACCTGAAGAATTAAAACAGATCGACGTTCAATATCAGATCGAATTAAATGTTCAGAAAGTTTTTCCAATAACTTGGACATCCTACATTGGAAAAACAAATGCTGTGAGCGTAACATTCTATGACGGAAACATACAACCGTTGATTTCCCCGTTTATTCAAAAGACGTTCTATACGCAACGAACTATTCCCTTCCCTATTTATCATCAACGAGAAGCATTTCGATATTGATTCAATCGTCTACAACATCATCCCAACCATACATTCTTTTGTGAAACTTCCCCTATTTTACAAGAGTTTGCGGGGTGGTGTTGCATGATGTGATTTCCGGTGAGACCAATATCACAAAACAATGAATACCAAACATTCATTTGATTGACTCTGACAAACTCTTATTGTACTTTCCTCAAGTAATTTTTTCTCAAATCACTTAACAGCAGGAACATTCCGTGAACGTATATTCAGCTATCGTTCAAATCTCCAGCACATACGTTCATGAACTGTTCCATAAACAGAACTCTGATTCTGCGTTATATCATAACCACAATCACACGTTAGAAGTGGTGAACCATGCCGAAGAGATAGCACAAGGAATGAAATTATCAGCAATGGAATTGGATATCGTACTTATTGCTGCGTTGTTCCACGATACCGGATATCTGCAAACTCGTGAAGATCATGAAGAATTAAGCGCTTCAATTGCTGAACGATTTTTACACGAGCAATACTATGGTGAAGAGAACATAAAAAAAGTGGTCGGATGCATCAGAGCAACTAAGGTTCCGCAGCGACCCACAACCTTGCTTGAACAGGTGATATGCGATGCAGATCTTCTTAATTTGGGAAAAGAAGATTGTATAGAAAAGGGTGAAATCCTGCATAAAGAAATCGAACATGCATTAGGAAAGAGTATTCCAAAAAAGGATTGGATAAAACAAACTATCGATTTTTTTCATGCGCATTCATACCATACAGAATATGTAAGGCAAAAATACAAAAAATCCAGAGAAGCTAATTTGAAAAAACTTGAAGGACAACTACATTCACTTGATTGAAAGCTGCAGTTGTCTCATTTCAAGATCATCGAAAATATTTCAACCCCGGTGTTTCCTTCCGAGACAACAACTCCAAGATTTATTTCCCCACTCGCAAGAAAATCTAAACGCATAAATCCTGCTTTTCGTGTTGCGGCTATTGTTGATTCTCCAACGGTTAACGCTTCATCATGAAGTTGAATTCCTTTTCCACTGACAAGATAATAATGATGTGCTTCCTTTTCGATCACTTGCAGGACATGCTCATGTCCCGATGCATAGACGACCACTTGATATTGTGAAAGTACGCTGTCAATTGCATTTCGCATGACCGTATTTTTTCTTCCGGACATATCTTGCTCGGATATCCCAAGCATTCGCGATATGGGATACAACGAACCAATTCCCGGCAACGGAATCCACAGCCAACGTGAGATTTTTCGCAAAGGAAACAGATGGT
>JANXZD010000088.1 GCA_025355705.1 Bacteroidota bacterium
TTTGATGTACCCCGCGTGTATAAGGAAATTCTCCGGGAAAACCAATTTCTGCAAGATAATTTATTTCTTTAACATCCTCGGGAGTATATAATAAGTCGACCGGTTCACCACTTACCGAAGTGAATTTCACATTACGCATCTTTGACGCTGTCGATTGTACTTTATAATTTTCAGCCGCAATTTTTATTATTTTGGGGTCATTAACAGTTGCCATTATACTACTCCGACATGTTTGATCGTTATTTTTTAGATTTTTCGATTTATTAGAAAATTCTATTAGTATCCTACTGAATAAACTGTCACTGCTGGTTCACCTTGAATCATTTTTTTAAGTTTCGGTTGAAAGTCCAAAAAATGTTTTGTGGTATTATGCAGATCAATTACTGATTGATCTTTCCATTCTTCATAGAAGAAAAATTTATTCTCTTCGTTTAGATCTTGATAAAAACTGTAGTGAATGCATCCTGTTTCAGCTTTTGATGGACCAATCATACTTTTACAAAGTGTAATAAGTGCAGATTGATATTCAGGTTTTGCAATAAAATGAACGGTTATAATTTTCATAATCTTAAATATTTATCAGGTCCTAAAAAAACGTCTATCCAACTCTGCCAAGGAAAGTTTAATCAAAACAGGTCGCCCATGAGGACAAACATACGGCATTGATGTTCCAAATAGTTGATCGATCAAAGATCGCATTTCAACTTCACTCAATCGCTCCCCTGCTTTTATTGCCGCTTTGCATGAAAATGATTTAGCGATATTATCACGCGCATCTAATTTTACACGCAGTTGATTATTCTTAAACTCATCAAGTATATCCTGGAGAATGTTTGCTTCTGTTCCCGCTTTTACTTCGGGAGGAACTCCTTCAAGCACAATTGTATTTTTTCCAAACAATTTTGTTTCAAATCCAATCGAATTAAGAAACGGCAACAGATCTTTTGTCAGTGTATAATCTCCTGCAGGCAATTGAATTGTCTGTGGAAATAATAATTGTTGAGAGGATGGAACTGCATTGTTCATTCTCGTCAAAGCACGTTCATATAATATTCGTTCATGGGCAACATGTTGATCGATGATCATTAACCCTGAACGTATTTGAGTAAGTATATATTTATTATGCAACTGCCATATTGCCTTCCCATCCTGTGCTTCAAATTCACGGGTGCCATGATGAAATTGAGTCTGCGTATCAACAGGAAGAGCTGTTTCGTTATCCGCTGTTTTGGAAAAGATTTGGTCAAGTTTTGAATTGAGATCAAATGGTATTTCTTCGTTCGAGATTGGGGTATGTCTATTTTGTTCACCAAATCCAAATGAAGGTACTGTCGGATGCTGAGCATCTGAATAAAATCTTGGAATCGCTGAATGTTTTAATGAAGAAAAATCACTCGTTTGCCGTTGAAATTCTACTGTCGGAGTAATATCATTTCCTCCTAAGGCTTTGCGAACAACAGAAATGACAATTCGATAAATGCTTTGTTCGTCTGCAAATTTTACTTCCATTTTTGACGGGTGAACATTGACATCGACTTTATGGGGGTCGACATCAATAAATAATAAGAAGAAAGGAAAATTCCCTTTCTCAACTAGATGTTCATAGCCGGAAAAAACAGCATGATTAATGGAACGACTTATTATGAATCGATTATTAAGAAAAATGAATTGATCAACTTTCGATTTACGGGCAAAATCAGGCTTACCGATAAAACCGGAAATAGACAGAAGGTCAGTTGCTTGTTCAAGCGGTATCAACGTGGCAAAATGTCTGTCGCCGAATAAACTTTTTAATCGTTCCTCTAATTTTTGTGAAGGAAGTGCGAGAATAATATCATCATCACTTGTAAATTCTAATGCAATTTCAGGTTTTGACAATGCAAGACGTTGAATTGTATCATAAATATGTTTGAATTCGGTATTATTCGATTTCAGAAATTGTCTCCGCGCTGGAGTGTTATAAAAAAGATTCTTAACACTTATCGTTGTTCCCCTTTGATGAGCAACATTTGTTTGTTCTTTGATTTCATTCCCTTCAATCCGTACTAATGAACCAACTTCATCTTCTTCGCGTCTTGTTTTCAATTCAACTTGAGCCACAGCAGCAATTGATGCTAATGCTTCACCTCGAAAACCAAGCGTTCTAATATTCTCAAGATCATCATATGAAGAAATCTTGCTAGTGGCATGACGATAAAAAGATTTTAGTGCATCTTCGGAACTCATTCCTTTTCCATTATCGATAAGTTGAATCAGCAATTTTCCAGCATTTTTTATTGTAATGGAAATGGATGTAGCGCCGGCATCAATAGAATTTTCAAGTAATTCTTTTACAACTGATTCTGGACGTTGTACGACCTCGCCCGCTGCAATTTTATTTGCAAGATGTTCAGGCAATATATTGATGATTGATGACATACTAACGGAGCGATACTCCAAGTCCAGGATTGTTATTTAATTTCAGTTCACCGCGAATATTTCTCACGCCATCAAATGGATCGTTTGAGATCAATACATTTCCATCAAGGTCTGCATAATCAAGCAGAGGACTTAAATGTGCTCCTGCTGAAGTAGCTACAGCTGTTTCTATCATACATCCCATCATAATTTTCATGTTCAACGCCTGCGCGGTATTGATCATTCTCATTGCTTCTCGCAGACCCGTACATTTCATCAACTTAATGTTAATACCGTCAAACGCCTGTGCAAGTTTTGGAATTTCATTCAAACGAACGACACTTTCATCGGCCATCAACGGCAGATCAGATTTATCACGAAGCCATTTTAGATCATCAAATTGATCGGCCGGCATTGGTTGTTCAACAAATTCCACATTTTGATCTTTTAACCATTTAATCCGTTCAAGTGCAAGATTTCTGTCTTTCCATCCCTCGTTCGCATCAACATAAAGAACTTTGTCAGTGATCTTTCGGATGGTGTTGATCATTTCTTCATCATTATCCAATCCCAATTTTATTTTTAGAATCGGATATTCCTCTGCCTCGTGAACTTTTTGTTCGATAACTTCTTTTGAATCGATTGCGATCGTGAATGAACATTGAGCGGTTTTTTTTGGGTTCAATCCCCATAATTGATATAATGGAACACCCAGTTTTTTTCCGGTCCAATCATGCAACGCAATATCAACAGCACATTTCGCGGAAGTATTTCCTAGTTCAATTGAATCTACATACGCTAATATATCATCAAGAAGAAAAGGAGATTCAAATCGTGAAAAGTTCAATCGTTGAAAAAATGACACTACGGTTTCCGGAGTTTCACCATACCTCTTTGACGGAGAAGCTTCTCCATATCCAATAATTCCATCGTGTTCAAATTCAAGAATAATGACCGATGCAATATCTCTCGCACCGCGTGAAATGCGGAACGTATGTTTCAATTTTAAGTCATATTGTTTCCATGATAATTTCATGTTGGTACCTTTTAATGACTTTCCTTTTCAAATAATGCTTCAACAAATTTTTCTGCATCAAACGGCTGAAGATCATCGATCTTTTCACCTACACCAATGAAACGTACAGGAACTTTCAATGCGTTACTGACAGCAAATATAACGCCGCCTTTTGCAGTTCCATCCAATTTTGTAATAACCAAACCAGTCAGCCCAACTGATTCGTTGAATAGTTTAGCTTGCTGTATCGCATTTTGTCCCGTGGTTGCATCAAGAACAAGAATCACTTCGTGCGGTGCTTCTGGACTGATCTTTGTGATAACACGTTTGATTTTTTTCAACTCCTCCATCAAGTTTGTCTTTGTGTGCAATCGTCCGGCCGTGTCAATAATAACAACATCAGCACCACGTGCTTTTGCAGACTGAACGGTATCAAATGCTACAGCGGCAGGGTCAGAACCGTGAAGCTGTTGAATAATTTCCACTCCGGCACGTTTTCCCCACACTTCTAATTGTTCATTTGCAGCAGCTCGAAATGTATCTGCCGCACCAATTAAGACATGTTTTCTAGCGGATTTGTAATTATGTGCAAGTTTTCCAACAGTTGTAGTCTTTCCAACTCCATTCACTCCAACAACCATTATCACATACGGTTTTGTATGGGGTGGAAATTCAAACGGATCCGAACCGTTTGATGAACCTTTCACAAGAGCATTAGTGATCTCTGATCGCACAAGTTCATTTAATTCTTCTTGAGATTCGTATTTTTTCTCTTTCGTTTTGTGCTTGATACTTACAATGATTCGTTGAGCTGTTTCAACACCAACGTCACTGGTGATAAGAATCTCTTCAAGTTGCGTTAAGAATTCTTCATCGATCTTCCCTTTAGCAAAGATCAACCGATTTACTTTTGCAACAAGCGTTTCCCGTGTTTTTGCTAAACCTTCTTTAAGCCGTGAAAATTTAAGCGAATCAAAAAAGCTCAATGTAATTTCCTTTTGAAAAAATGGATCGTCAACAATAGAGTTTGAGCTATTTTGGATACTCTTCTAAAGTCTGAAAAAATCGTTGTGTATAAATCAAAAATGAATATGCCAACGTTCCAATAGTACACCACAATAATAATTCAAATACAAAATTCATCCAAGGGTATTGCAACACCGCAAACACTAGCGTAAATGTTAAAAATGTTACAGCAACTTTACCGGACATCAATGATGGCAGGATAATTCCTGTTTTTGATTTGATATATAATCCCGCAAAGAAAATAATTAGATCACGGATTAAAATTAATACGGTGAACCAGATTGGAATATCGCCATTAATCGTCAGCATTACAACCACGATGCCGATGCCGATTTTATCCGCTAATGGATCTATAATCTTTCCAAAATCGGAGATCTCATTGAATTTTCGCGCAAAATACCCGTCCAATGCATCCGTTGTGATTGCAACAAGAATAAAGAGTATTGCAATTTCACGATGAAAATGACCATGAGTTGCCAGATAATACGATGCCGGGATCATTAGCACTATTCTGCTCATGGAAAGCATATTCGATATTGTCCAAATTTTTCCCTGTATCATCTAATCACCGCAAATTTTCCGAGAACGGTATTGGTAATTTCATTAACACTATTGAGTTGTTCAACACGATACAAATAGATGCCGGTTGAAACATTAAATCCATTTTCATTCTTCATATTCCATGAAATTCCGTCGCTGGTTGTCATAGTTTCAAATACTTTAATTTTTTCACCATTCATTGAAAATATTGTAATTCTACAGTCTTTCGGAATATTAATAAATGATACGAATTGGGAATTTTTTACCGGATTAGGATAAACAACAATTTTATCGATGCTTTGGGTTTCTTGAGCAATGGAGAGCGTTTGACCTTTTCCAAAATTAAGATTCTCACCAGTTGAAGAGATAATATTCCCGCTTACATTTACTTCTAACCGTAATGCAAGTTCGGTTAGATTAATTCCAGATGACATTTTAAGAACGATACTTTCCGGTTGAATTGAATCTATAGATACGATGGAATACTGTCTTGCAATAGTTTTGACGGAGTAATTGGAAATATCTTTAGCAATTGAAAGGTCTAATGGATCATTAAAGTCTATTTGAATTTTGTTCGAAGAAAATAATTTTACCATTCGTACAAAAAATTCTTTCCGTGCTTGTAATATTGCAGTAAAAGATTTGTTTTGGTTTGTATCACCTGTCATTCCACTACCATCGATCATCTGTAGAATTCTAAGAGAATGACTTCCGGCTAAGATATTTTGAGGAAAGGTTGCAAGAACGGTTCGTGATGATCTCCAAACAATGGATGAAGATCTAATTGTCGAATCAAGAAGCAGCACTGTTGTTGATAAATTATCAGACAAAATATCAAAAGATAATTTCACCAGTAATTGAGAAAAAGATGTTTGAGCAACAGATTCAATGACTGGAGCGTTATGAGTTATTACTGATACAATTGATGATTTCTGGCTCTCGCTGTTTTCAACCGATGTAATGGAATAAAAATATTTCACATTAATGGATACTGTGGAATCGATCCATTCTCGTCCCGTAACTGTTTTGACCAAAGATAATGAATCGGGATTTATTCCTCGATAGATATTATGTGACAATGAAAAAGAACTCCATTGCAAATTTAATTTCGAGCCAGTCAATGG
>JANXZD010000100.1 GCA_025355705.1 Bacteroidota bacterium
ATTATGAGAAAGAACTAAAAACCAGCGTCGCTTCGCTCCGATTAAGGTGGCCGATTTGGATCGGAACCACCGGCCGTTTTCCGTCGGAACAGGTGGCCGATTTGGATCGGAACTACCGGCCGATTTCGCCGGAATCACCAGAGAACCCGAAGACGACCACGGGATCCAACCAGAAACCGAAGCGAATGACCGGTGCAAAATAAAAAGAGACGATGATAAAGATAATATCGCCTCCGAGTAGAATTATCTGTTTTTTAGGTAAAGGAAATTTCAACACAACCTTTAAAATTTGTCATTTTCTTTTTTATAATTCGGCAATTCGATGTGGGAATGCATTATTTAATAAATTTTAATGTCTATAATATAATATTATATAGCTATGGCTTCGCCTAAAATATTTTCGATGTTTTTTATCAAAATGTTTTTACTGAAATTTTTGATAACATAGTCATGATTACTTTTCCCCATTAGTGCTCGTTCTTCAATAGACATATTAGCTATGCTTAATATACAATTAGCTATTGCGCGGGCGTTACAGGGCTCACAAATATAACCACCTTGAGACGCTGATACAACATCGGCACCATCGCCTTTTATGGCAGCAATTATTGGTCGACCAGCCAACATGTAGGCATAGATTTTCGATGGAATTGTATCAGTCCAGATAAGTTGATCCGCCAACTGAATAAACAAAGCGGCAGCAAAAGAATAGTAGCGATTAACTTCCTCGGGTAACATTTGATCGAGGAAAACAATCGATTCTATTCGTTCTTGCAAACAGATCATCTGCAAATTTTTCTTGCATTGGCCATCTCCAATTATGAATAATTTTATTTCCGGTCGATGTTTAACAAGTTTCATTGAATCAACCAATACATCGATTCGTTGAGGTTGCCCAATATTTCCTGCATGCATAATGATAATGTCCGTTTCTTTAATTCCAAACTTTTGTTGAAGTTCTTTGTCTTTATCTTGGGGATAATAGATAGAATCATCAGCATAATTGGAAACAAATGAAATTTTATTTGCAGGAACTCCTTTATTAATTAGCCGCCTTTTGAATCCAGGAGAAGGAACAATGATATGAGAGGTGGTGCGATAAATAAATTGCATGGAAAACTCTACTACCTTAAACAGGATTTTACTTTTACTAACTCCAGCCCCAGCAATGAATTCCGGCCACAAATCTGCCATGCGAAAAACATAAGGGCAATTACCACGTTTGTTGAATAGCCATGCCAGAGCGGCTAAAGAAGGAGGGGGATGATGCACTAAAAATACATCGGGTGTTGGCACGCGAAAAAAGACTAATAATGTTGCTGATAACGTAACTGAAAGATAATGAATACCCCTACGTAAAACCGACTTGGTATGATCAGGCCAGATTGGACAACGTAAAACAGCCACACCATTTATGAATTCCCATTGCCCCAGCAACTTTTGCCTCCATCCCTTGTATATCCTACCCAAAGGATAATTTGGATATGCCGTTACCACAGTCACTTCATGGCCATAACTGCTCAATGTTTCCGCAAGCTCCCTATGTATACTGTGAGGCTCTGGATAATAATTTAGAGAAATATAGACTATTTTCATAAAATCGAATTTTGCTTGTGATATACGGTCCGATCCACATAATCGGCATAGCTCATAATCATGCTATAGATGGTCTGTCCATACTGTTTACAGAGAGTGATTTATTGAATTGTCGCTTGTATGCACGTGAAAAAATAAATGCTAAAAATAACTGGAATATTGACGTATGCATTGTGAAATTATCATTAAAAACTGACAATACGAGGCACTGAAATGCAACCGAATAAGCCATTATATACGGAATATTACCTTGTAAGGAACGAAGATAAAAGACAGATGCTCCAAATTGATAAAATGATATTATTATTACTGTTAAAATAATACCAAAATCCGCAAGATATCCAGGGTAGAAAGTCACTGTGTTGAAGGCTTCGCTAACCAAAACAAAATTGCTTTCGCTGCCACTAAATACATAATCTCTCAGAACCGTCGGTATCAAAAATCGGAGTGAATGGAATGGTAATAAGTTAGGATCCAGTGAACTGATATTATAAACTACATTATTGAATGGCGTAGTGATATAAGCATAAACATATAGCACGCCAGAAGGTAAAAAATCGGATATTTCTATGTATTCTGGATTAAGTATTTCTTTTTTGAATATTTCAGCTCCGGCGCCCGCTCGAAAATCGCCAATTACTCCAAACAAATAAACAAATAAAACAGAACCAAAAATAACTACAGCCAGTGACTTCAAACTACTCTTTCTAAGCAGAATATACACAGCCAACATTTCAAGCAAGATATAAGTAAAATTTCCTCTGGCCACAGCGACAAGTGGCCAACTAATTAATGCCATAAGGATAATAAGCACACAAATTTTGGGCTTTTTGAGATATATTATGAAATAGGAAACTGCTAAAAATGCGTTGATTGCACCAACAAGACCAACAAACGTTGGAATTCCATAGTTTCTGTAGTCACGCCCATCTCCAGTTATCATCCAGTAAAGCGGTACCCCACCGGAATAAAGAATATTGATCAGAGTTCCTATTATCCACAAAAAGAGTAAAGTACGTGAAAACGTTTCTAAATTAGCTACAACTTTGTTATCTAAAACAATCGTTTTTTTAATTGTCAACTTGGAATTTGCATAATTCGAAACTCTGAGAAATATATATATAAAGAAGAATATAATGATATTTGTTACAACTAAGAGAAAGGAAGGCAAATTGATCGGCTCTAAAACTGCGAGTAAGCGCATTGAGTGAAGACATAAAACGGTGCACCACAATGTTGCATAAACAAATGCCGGATTGGAGAAATTCATATATGAAACTTCAAAACTATCATTTTAAGAATAACGTGACCTCTTTGTGTATAGCATATGTGCATAAATCCAGCAGGAGGAAGGCATAAATAGCAAAATAAACAACGCTAAATATCTTATATCAATGAAAATATTTTTCCTCATTTCCTTGATAGCACCAAATCTGTCCCCCTTGAAGAAAAGGTATTTAGCGCGGTGATAGCGAACATGGGCTTCCGCCTTCATAAATTCAGATTGGTATAATTTATCTATACCAATATTGTTCTCTTTGATGAGATTAAGGGTATAATCCCATTCCTCTGCCCATTTTGCGATTGATTTGTTTGTCAATGATTCGTCGTGTATTCTATATTTTGCAGACACACCAGATAATACCACAATTTGATTATTAACGGCAATTTGCATAAATAGGCAGTAATCTTCAGAAGTGATCAGCCCCTCATCGAATCTAAAATTGTTGTTCTTCAACACATCCTTGCTTAACATAACTGTAGTAACTTGTGCATCATAATGCGTCAAGAGTTGGCCAAGAAGACACCCTGACCTTGATTGCTGCACTCGTTTACCAATTTCTCTACCATCCTCATTTATATGCACTACCCCACCATAACATAATGCATAATTACCGCTGCTCATTGCAGTGACCTGTCTTAAAAGCTTGTCCGCATACCACACATCGT
>JANXZD010000011.1 GCA_025355705.1 Bacteroidota bacterium
GAAGAGGGTTGGGAAATAAATATGTATTGTGCAAAAATTTATAGTTCTTCCGCATGATGCTTCACCACTCGTGCCTGCGTATGGAAGATCACTTCTTCGGCGATATTCGTGGTAAGATCAGCAACTCGCTCTAAATTCCTGCTGATTCGCAACAGTTCCAATCCTCCTTCAATACTTTTCAGATCTTTTTTAATGAACTTGACCACTTGTGAATTCATTCCGCGGTTCAGCGCATCAATGCGGTCGTCACTCTCCAATACGCTCTGTGCAAGCTGTGCATTCAGATGGATAAAACTATCGAGTGCCTGCTGGAACATTTCCTTTGCGATCTTTGCCATGTTCGGAATTTCCAGCAACGGTTCTTCTTGGGGTGTTTCGGTCAATCGATATGCAGATTCAGCAATGTTCACCGCATGATCGCCGATGCGCTCAAGATCGTTGTTGATCTTTTGGATCGCCAAGATCAATCGCAGATCGCTTGCCACAGGCTGTTGCAGTGCAAGAATATCCACCACGCCGTTATCGATCTCGATCTCGAATTGATTGATCTTTCCGTCCGATGAGATGACTTTGGACGCAAGCACCTGATCGTTGTTCATTACTGCATCGAGTGCGTCGATCAAATTCTGTTCGACAGCGCTTCCCATCTTAATGACATTCAATTTTAATTGTTCAAGATCCCGTTGAAAATGCCGCTCCATATTTGCTTCCTCAAATAAAATTCAAAAAACAATTAACGCGGAGACGCTAAGGCGCAGAGATTATATTCATTAAATTCTCCGCTGCTCAGCGTTCAATCATTGCTAACCGAACCGCCCAGTAATATAATCTTCTGTTTGCTTCTTTGCAGGCATGGTGAATATCTTTTTCGTTTCGTCGAACTCGATCAATTCTCCCATATAAAAGAATCCGGTGTAATCGCTTACGCGTGCTGCTTGCTGCATGTTATGAGTAACAATAACGATTGTATACGTATTTTTCAACTCATAGATCAGTTCTTCGATTTTCGCTGTCGCGATCGGATCGAGCGCGCTTGCCGGTTCATCCATCAACAATATTCCGGGATCGACTGCGAGTGCGCGGGCGATACACAACCGCTGCTGTTGTCCACCAGAAATGGATAATCCGCTTTTGGCAAGATCATCCTTCACTTCTTCCCAGAGTGCGGCTTGTTTCAAAGAACGTTCGACGATCTCGTCCAATTTCTTTTTGTCGTTAATTCCATTGATGCGGGGTCCATAGGCGACGTTTTCAAAGATCGACTTAGGGAATGGATTCGATTTCTGGAAGATCATCCCGACCTTTTTCCGCAGTTCCACAACATCCACTTCCCTGTCGTAAATATTCACACCATCGAGCAGAACCTTTCCTTCTGTTCGAGAATTTTCGATCAGGTCATTCATCCTGTTCAATGAACGAAGATACGTCGATTTTCCGCATCCTGAAGGACCGATCAGCGCTGTCACGCGATTGGCAAGCATATCAAGACTTACATCTTTGATCGCTTGTTTTTTTCCGTAGTAGATATTGAGTTGTTCGGTTTTTATCCGAACATCGGTCGGCTGCAAAGTTGTGTATGAGTGCGGATACATAATTTATTTACTTTTATCGGTGCGGATGACAATCCGCACGGCGCTATGACCATTCCAAGATCATTAGGTTATTATTCGTTTTCGTAATTTATACCGTAAAAAGATAGCGGAAAAATTCAACGTGAATGTCAGGATCAGCAATACCAACGTTGTCGCATATTGAATTCCTCGAGTTGCCTCAACATCGGGTGATTGTGTCGCCATAATATAAATGTGATATCCTAATTCCATGAATTGATCCGAAAGTCCCGTCGGTAAATGCGGAAGAAAATATGCCGCACCAGTGAACAGGATCGGTGCAACTTCTCCGGCACCGCGGCTGACCGCAAGAATTGCTCCGGTCAATATACCCGTAATGGAATTCGGTATCACCACTTTTCTGATCGTCTGCCATTTTGTTGCGCCAAGCGCAAGCGATGCTTCACGTAATTCTCTCGGTACGGTTTTGATCGCCTCTTCAACCGAAACAATCACAACCGGGAGCGTCAATAATGCCATCGTTAAACTTGCCCAAAGAATATTTGGCTGACCCCAGTGTAACTCTCCATCATTATACAAAACTCCGTCAACACTTGTTCCGACAAATTGAATGAAGAAACCGAGACCGAACAAACCAAACACGATCGCAGGAACACCGGCAAGTGTGTTCACCGCAAATCGGATCATGCGAGCAAGAATTGATTTCTGACTTGCGTATTCACTTAAATAAATTGCGGTTATTGTTCCAATCGGTACACCTGCAATCGACATAATAAGAACAAGCAAAAATGTTCCGACAATTGCAGGAAAGATTCCTCCCTTGGTCATTCCCTCTTCCGGTGAACCAAGTAAAAAATCTTTCGTCAGGCTCGACCATCCGCCCGCAACAATATTCGTCATAACAATGACAACAGTTGCGATAATAATGAAGGCAAAGAAACCTGTTGTTCCAACGACCAAACCGCCAAGAAGTTTTTTCTTTGTCATCAGTCTCCCCGGAATTTTTTCATCAAACGCTGCCGCACAAATATTTCAGCGATCGCATTCAGGGTGAATGTGAACAGAAAAAGAATTGAGCCGATAAAGAACAATACATTATAATGCGTTTCACCGAACACGACTTCCGCCATTTCTGCACCGATGGTTGCCGACATTGTACGGACCGGTTCGAATAGATTTGCTGAAAGAAGTGCAGCATTTCCTGTCGCCATTAAGACGATCATCGTTTCACCAAATGCACGACCGACACCCAACAATATTGCCGCAAATATTCCGGGAGTAGCCGCAGGAAGGATCACTTTCAGTGCCGTTTGCCATTTTGTTGCTCCTAATGCGAGACTTGCTTCCGTAAGAGATTTTGGTATTGCAGAAATGGCATCTTCAGAAATTGTATAGATGATCGGAATGACTGCGAGCGATAAAGCAAGTCCGCCGACAAATGCATTCAAACGATATTCAAGTCCTAACAGATCTTGAACAACGGTAGCGAGAACAACCAGCGCAAAGAAGCCGATAACTACCGATGGAAATCCGGCAAGTATCTCGATGGCAGGTTTTAAAATTTCTTTTGCCCATTTTGGAGCAAATGCGGCGGTGAACAATGCTGCAAAAATTGCAATTGGCCCTGCGAACAAAATTGCAATGAGAGAGATCTTCAAACTGCCGATGATCAACGGCGATAATCCGTATTTTGGTTTGCTCGAAACCGGCTGCCATCGTTCACCGGCAAGATTCTTTATTGATGCCCCTTCATCGTTAACCGCTTTCGATTTTTCATTTTTCTCCGAAGCTTTTTCCGCATCGGTCAACGTGATATCGCCGTACGTTTCTTGTTCGCCTAATTCTTCTTGAGTTATTGCTGCTTCCGGTACAGAGAATATTGGAAGTGTTTCGCGGAACACAAAGATGAAGATCAAAACGATGAATGCAAACGAGATGAATGCCGTTGCAGTGATCAGTTTTTCCGCTAGGAACTCACTCAAGCGGAATCGCTTTTTCATCATTGTATTCATTATTTTTTTTGAAGATGAATTCATTGTTCAGCAGTTTATTCTTCTATCGCAACGGAAAATAACCAACCTTCACAACAACATTCTGCCCTTCTTCGCTCAATATCCAATCGATATATTCCTTCATAGCACCCGTCGGTTTGCTTTTCACATACATGAACAAGAATCGTGTGATCGGATATTGTCCTGATTTTACATTTTCAGCATTGGGGAAATAGGCGGGTGCATTTTCATCTGTTTTCACGGGAACTTCACGGATCCCTTTTGCGTATGCCGATCCACCATATCCTATACCATTCGGATCTTTGGAGATCGCGTTCACTAACGCCGCTGTGCCAGGCATATTCTGACAACTTGGAGAATAATCTTCATCATCGAGAACATTTTCTTTGAAATATACATATGTGCCGGAATTATTTTCGCGACTGTAGAGAATGATGCGCGAATCCGCTCCTCCAACCTGTTTCCAATTCGTGATCTTGCCGGTATAAATATCTCTGATCTGCTGCACGGTCAATTCTTTCACCGGATTCTTTTCATTCACATAGATCCCTATTCCATCCTTCGCAGTTTTGATCTCAACACCAAGCGTGCTGAAACGGAGTTTTAATTTTTGTTTCTCTGCAGGCTTCATCGGCCGCGACGCATTACAGATATCGGTCGTACCGTTGATCAATGCAGAAATTCCTGTTCCGGAGCCACCGCCGGTAACCTGAATGGTCACGTTTGGATTTTTTTTCATGTACATCTCTGCCCATCGCTGTGCAAGAATCACCATCGTGTCCGAGCCTTTTACGGTGATCACTTCACCGGCAAACAAGGATGATGAGAATGTTACAAGGAAGAACAATGCAATACATTTTTTCATGATAGCCACTCCTTCAAATTATCGTTAATATGGAAAACGGTATTGGACTCTGAAAGTGAAAACGTTATCCTTTACATCGCTTTTATATAGAATCAATGCCGCGTTCGTTGTAGCACTGTTGACTGTTTCATTTTCGACCAATTCATAATAGAATGTGAACTTCACGTTATCATCCAAATGAAATAAATAGCCGATTCCGAACGTATTGTATTTCAGATCTCCAAGTGTGGTTGATGTTCCTATGGTACCGATATCACTTCCTTTAATTTCGCTGTTTGGGTCAAGCACATCATACCGCAACAGCAGCTGATGTTTTGTTCCGATATTCTGCAAAAGGCTGACATAATAACCATAAAATTTTCTTTGATATAATGGCGTTATGGTCCCCGCTGGATTGTAGAAACTGTTTGCCGTTGATGTTCCGGGTTGTGAACCAAAATTATATTCACCGCGAATAGAAATTCCACCTATCGACGGAATATCATAGATGATTTGTGCATCAACACCGAGATATTGCCGACCATAATTTTTTCCTGCGTTAGTTGTTGTTGAATCAACAAGGAACTGTTTCTGTGATTCTCCGAAAGTGTAAGTGAATTTTGAATTATTTCTTACGCTTCCGTAATACATCGAAAACCCACCGTCAACAGAAATATTTTGTTCTTCCAGTGGGAACATGAATCCCACACGTCCAATAATATCTTTCCTATTGTCATTCTCATTTGCTGTCGGAAGCACTCCATTGAATACGCCAAGTTTCAAATTATAATTCGTCCAATTACCAAGCTCGGGTGCAAATTCGATCATTGCACCAAGTTCGCGTTCACCCGGAAACAATGTCTGCGACATCCGTGAACGTTCAGGTGTTTCGCGCATATTGGATGAATAAGCAACTTCAAATCCGAATGGACGATCGAACACGCCCATTCTCAGGTTCCAGCTTTTTACCCACGGATCTTTGATGTTGATATAGGCATCTTTAATACCCAAACCATTTTGCGTCACATCGATCTGCAATACATATTGAGAGAATGTAAGATCATTCTCATACTGCACCTTCAATCTGCCGCGACGGACTTGAAATCTCGACCCAACGCTTGTTGGAAATGCTCCTCCTGAAAAACTGCCGATCTGATACGGACCGCCTCCGATACCATCGGATACTTGATACTGTGTTTGCATATATCCGCTAAATTTGAGTTTGCGCGCGAGATCAAGGTAGCTTTTCATATCAAGAAGAATCTCATCCACGCTTTCATTGTGCGCTTTCAATTGATCAAATTGTTCCTGCGCAGATACTTTAACAGTGTCTGTTTTTTCTTCTTGCGCTAACACTGAGAAATGGAAAAAAACTATGGTGAAAAAAAGGGAAAATAGTGATTTCACAACGTTTTCCTTAAAATGATTAAATAATGTATAGAGAGAACGTCAAGAAAATGTCAAAATTAGTTTATCGGTGAGTTATCAGAGTGTTATGGAATTGTTATCAAATATCGAGGAAGGGTTTCATTCATCCGATCAATCCACCTTGGTTCTTAAGGGAATCAACTCTTGAAAAATCAAAAAGGTCAATCAAGCAGCGAATCTTCGAGCTTATATCCAACACCTTTAATGACGGTAATGATATCTTTTTCTTTCACCTTGCCGATTTTCGTCCGAATATTGCTGATGTGTGTGTCAATAGTCCTGGGATGGTCCAATGATTCTAAACCCCACGCGAATCGGGAAATATCTTTTCGTGATTGGATTTTTCCTTTTGTGCTCATCATGAGATATAGAATTAAAAATTCAGTTTTCGTCAAACTGATTTTAATTCCATCCTTAAGCACAATGAAACGCTCAGGATCAATTGTGATTTGATCGATTGAGATCCGTTCCATAAACCCAACTGATAATACCGTCATGGCAATTGTAAGTGACTTCCAGGTAATTCATCGTACTATTATGTTTTCATTAAGATACATGCTTTGTGTTTATAGCAAATCAATTTAATGTTATATTATTGTAACCAATTATTTTACTATGCCATGCAAAAGATCATAATTCCAATCATATCGTTCTGTCTGTTATTAAGTTATTCATTTGCTCAACCGAATCTTTTGCCGTTTCAATCAATAGCTCCAGACTCAATAAAGAAACACATTTTTGTTCTGGGAAATGATTCTCTTGCTGGACGCGGGACCGGTTCAAAAGGTTGCGAACGTGCGGCACGGTATATTTCCGATGCTCTTCGTTCTTATGGAATTCGGAATATTTCAACTTCTGCGAATTACTTTCAAACATTTCCACTGCATGGCAGCACGCCGATTGAAGGAACGGAGTTTAAACTATTTGCTCCAAAGGATTCCTATACGCTTCGTCTTCAAGAAGACTATGTTCTCTATTCTGCAGGAGCGCAAACCTTTATTCCAACATCTGTACGGTTGATCTTTGTTGGATATGGAATTGTTGCACCGGAATTTGATTATAATGATTATCAAAACATTGATGTAAAAAATGCGATCGTCGTTTTTCTTTCGGGAGAGCCCAGATCATCGGACGATTCATTCTTTGATGGCGAACGGTCGACTATTCATTTATCGGTTGGGATGAAACAAAAGATTGCTCTCGCACGCGGAGCCAAGGGAAGTATTCTTATACCGAATCCAAACGATCATTCTATGGATGATTGGTACGAACAGCAACGGGAATTTCTTTTTGAAGAGGTTCGTTTGCTTTTTTCTCCGTCGGAGAATTTGAACATACTTTTGAATCCAAAACTGGCTCCGTTTCTTTTTACGGATGCTCAGTATTCTTTTGATGAAACCACATCCTTCGACAAAAAAGGAATGATGAAAAGTTTTCCTCTTACACTTCGAGCAGGTTTTCAGGGAAAATTTAAGGAACGGGATTTTCTTTCGTCCAATGTCGTTGGAATGATCGAAGGAACTGATTCGGTACTGAAAGATTCATATGTTTTGATCAGTGCCCATTATGATCATCTCGGTATCGGCAAATCGGTTGATGGGGATTCCATTTATAACGGTGTCTTCGATAATGCTTCCGGAGTGTCTGCTTTGCTTGAAATTGCAAGAACGGTATCAATAAGTTCTCAGAGACCAAAACGATCGATCATTGTTCTATTCTTAACGGGTGAAGAACGCGGGTTTCTTGGTTCGCAATATTATTGTCTCAATCCCGTTGTCCCTCTCTATAAAACGATTGCGAATATAAATATCGATGGGATTTCTTTGTTTGAAAAAATAAAATCAGTGATAGGTGTTGGTGCTGAACTTTCCACGATGGGAGAACTGCTTCAACAGACTGTAAAACCACTTGGTCTTTCAATGGAAGATATTCCAAAAGAACTGTTTCGTCACGATCAGTTTCGGAATTCGGATCAATTCATGTTTGCACAAGCCGGGATTCCTTCACTGTTGATTGCAGAAGGCTTACACTATGAATCGACATCATTTCAAAACGGGATCGACCGTTATACACTATGGGCCGAGGAAAAATATCATTCCCCGTTTGACGATCTGTTACAACCGATGAATTTTGATGCGGCAGCGCAACATGCTTCCCTGATCCTTCATTTTACAATGTTATTGGCCAACGGAGATGCAGTGCCTCGATGGTATGAAAATTCACCATTTCTCAATGCACGTTTACGGTCTGTTTCAGAAAAAAAATGAAAAAACTTTCGTCGCTGATTATTGTATTGTTCATGTTCCTCGGATGTTCCTCACATTCCGTGTTGACCACAAGTGATTCACATATACTTCGTATTAAGGGATCTGATTCGATGCTGTTGCTTGTACAACGGTTAGCAGATCAATATATGGTGACGCATTCAAACGCATCCATCTCGGTCGAAGGAGGAGGAAGCGGTATCGGCATTCAGGCGTTAATCAATGGTTCAATAGATATTTGTGCAACTTCACGCCCTCTTTCAACGGAAGAGGTTCAACGATTAGCGCAACGGTATCGATCGATCGGGGTTTCCGTATTATGTGCAAAGGATGCTTTGAGTATTGTTGTTCATCCTTCAAACCCGGTTCAAAACCTTTCGATGAAAGAGATCAAAGATATTTTTACTGGAAAGATGACTCGCTGGAAAGAAGTCGGCGGATCAGATAACCCGATCACCGTTTATGGACGGGAATCAAATTCAGGAACGTTTTTATATTTCGAAGAACATGTTCTCCTCGGAGAAGAGTATTCTAAACAATCGTTGGTTGTTCCCGGTGCCAGAGCGTTGGTCAATGCCATCGCCCAAGATTCAACAGCAATTAGCTACAGTACTTTTTTGTATACGGATCATGTTAAATTACTTTCGGTCGATGGAGTTGCATTGACGACAGAGAGTGTTCGGAATGGAACATATCCAATAACGCGGTATCTCTATTTTTACACTGTTCATCCGCCGGAAGGTGAGATTAAAAAATTTGTTGATTGGGTTGTCGGTCGTGAAGGTCAAAAAATTGCAAAGATGAACGGCTATATCCCATTGTATGATGGTGAGTGATCGTGATGTATGAAACAAAAAAACGGCGCCACTTTTTAGTGATGCCGTTTTTTGTTTATCGATTATCGACGAGATGTTATTTCAACAGCATCATTTTTTTAACTTGTTTAAAATTGCCGGCAGAAATTCTATAAAGATATACTCCGCTTGCCAGGTTACTTGCATTAAAATATGCTGTGTGCCTTCCTGCATCCTGCAAACCATTCACCAATGTCGCAACTTCACGACCTAACATATCAAAAACTTTCAACGAAACTTGTCCGTTTGTCGGAACAACAAATGTAATTGCGGTAGTTGGATTGAATGGATTGGGATAATTTTGATTCAACTGATATGCTTGGGGAATAGCATTGATTACTTCGTTTACAGCAGTGACACCAAGTGTATAATCAACATTTTGCGGATCAAATTTTGTCCATCCTGCGAAATATTGTTGGTTCATTGGTTTGGAAGGATCTAAAGCACCTCGATATGAAACTGAATCGATCGTGGAAGGTAATCCCCAAATTTTATACCCTGTTCCTGCTGTTACAGCTTCTGAGCTTGCTGTCGGACGTGGATCGAATGCTTTATCAGTAAATGGAACGCCGGGATTTACTAAACCAATTGCACCATTATTGCGCACTGTGCTGCCAAGATTTCCCCATCCTGCAGTGTTGAACCATGCGACTGCATCAAATCCCGGAATGTTGACTTCGGTACCAGAAATGCTGGCTGTAATAGGTGCTGATTTAGTTTGAATGCTTGTGTTTCGAATTTGCAAACGTCCGGCGATAGCGGCATTCTGTGTAATGGTATCGCGAATAGTGATACCTTTGGGCCATCCCATTAAGATAGAATTGTAGCAGCTAAATTCAGTTCCGCGTCGCAGCATTCCCAAATTTCCCCAATGGCTGTTGACGACCGAACTCGTGTCGCTCATCGGTCCAATGTATGTTACATTAGAAACTTTTCCGCTGGTACGGGGAAACACATTCCAAGGTTCAGATCCCATATTATCAGATTCAAAACCGTTTGATGAACCGGAAGCTGATGCATCAAAGATCAATGAATCGCGTTTGACAAGAACATATTGCAATGTTCCGGACCAGCCCCAATCTGTATCCATATTATCATCAATGTTACCGTTCGTAACAATATGTTTTGCATTTACGGTACCTCCAAAAAATTCAATGTCATCATCATTAGCATAGCTCACTTGGACGTAATCAACAACTGTTTTATTTCCAACGCCACCCAGTGTGAGACCGTTGATCTCGTTATCCTGTGCAAAAGCAATTCCTGCCCATTCAATGCGAACGTACCGTAATACACCACTGGAATCTGTCGGGTTTGAACCGCCAAGACTTAATTCACTATTTGGAACTGTGCCAAATCCACCTTCAAGTGTTGCGCTGAGTGGTTGATTTGTAGGCGCATTTCCAACAACGATAACACCACCCCAATCTCCGGGTGCACGTTGTCCTATTGGCTGCTCACTGGTAAATACAATTGGCGCATTTACTTTTCCATCGGCAATGATCTTGGCACCGCGTTTAATAATAATTGTTCCACCAGACGGTTTGTCGCCGACAATCAGTGTTCCCGGATCGATCGTGATCTTATATAATGAATCGATAAAATACCAGCCGGTAAGAACATACGTTGTATCTTTGCTGAGCTTGATGTCAGAAGTTTGGTGATACGGCAAACGGAAATTTGCAACTCCTCTGCCAGCTCCCAAAATTTTTGTAGGACGTGCCGCAAATGCAACGGTTGACAAAATCAGCATCAACAATGCGAAAAAAGTGAAAAATCTTTTCATGAATTACTCCTCTGTTATTTGTAAAATGGTGAAATGTGGTACATAAAAAAAGCTATCGTGTTTATCATGAAACAAGATAGCTTTGCAGTATTAAGAAAATGTAAATTCTACGTTATCGTACGTTGAAATTTTTTTATAACCCGACCGAGAGTTGAAGAGAATATGTCGTACCGCTATTGATACTTTGATACACACGATCCTGTTGAGTTAAAATACGCTCTTTGTTCGAAAGATTTTTTATGGAAAACTTCGTATCAATTCCATTAAAAATCGGTTGAGTGATACTGAGATCGACGATATCTCTCGGCTGCTCGTATATATCGGAAGTTAAAAATCCAACTGCATCCAATCGTTTACCGAATCGATTATAAAGAACATTGATTGATGTGCCAAGCGTTGGTTCAATAAACAACATTGAAACATTGATCATGTAGGGCGATTGTCCTTGGAGCGGACGAGTTCCAATACTGGTGGTTGTACTCGAAGAGTTTCCTCTAACGATGGGAAATTGCACTTCAGAAAAAA
>JANXZD010000120.1 GCA_025355705.1 Bacteroidota bacterium
GAATTTGATAATGAATTGAAACGAATTGAAGAAGAGAAACTGCGTAAGAATGAAGAGTTAAAGGTGAAAGAACAACAGGAAAAAGAACAGAAACTAAAACAAGAAAAAAAATCAGAACAATCACCTTCTGATTCACTTTCAATTCCCAAATAAAACATGAAGCAGGAAATTGTTCAAATTCTTTCATTGGAATATCTTACGAATGAAATTTTAGAACTAACTTTTATCTCGGATTATCTTTCATCAGTTGCAAAACCGGGACAATTTATCAATATTCTTGTCGGTGAAAGTTTTCCGTTACTTCGTCGCCCATTTAGCATTTTTAACGTCGACGGAAATAAAATTTCGATAGTTTTTAATGTGATTGGGACTGGAACAAAAGTCCTTGCCCACAAACGGAAAGGAGATACGTTGGATGTCCTTGGACCGTGTGGGAATAGTTTCCTCTCTTTTATCGATGATTCTTTTGATACTGCCATCTTTGTCGGTGGTGGTATTGGTGTTGCTCCATTTCCATTTCTTACAAAACATTTTCCATCCAATAAAAAAATAATTTCTTTTCTTGGTGGCAGATATAAGGAATTGATCATAACCAAAGGGTTGAAGAATGTTAGAATCTCCACCGATGACGGAAGTGAAGGATTTAAAGGAACCGTTTTAGATCTTATCAAAAAAGATTTTCATGAAAATAAATATCAAAAGATTCGCTTCTTTGTATGTGGTCCTACCCGCATGATGAAAGTTGTCTCCGATTTTGCAATAGAAATTGGAGTTGAATGTTATGCGTCCCTTGAATGTGATATGGCGTGTGGAATCGGTTTATGCCAAGGATGCAATATTGAAGTAATGGGTAGCGAAAAGAAATACAAATTGGTATGTAAAGAAGGAACTATTTTCGAAACTAAGACTGTCCGCTTGTAACATGAAAGAATCATTCATACTTCGTAATGTGGAGTTTAAAAACAGAATTCTTGTTGCCTCCGGTACGTTTGGATATGGGGATGAAGTTCCTGATCTAGTAGATATTTCTAAACTCGGAGGTATCGTTACAAAATCTCTTTCGATGAAACCGAGAGATGGTAATCCAAATCCTCGAATCGCCGAAACAGCAAGCGGAATGTTGAATTCAATTGGTTTGGCAAATATTGGCGTGCATAAATTCATTAATGATAAACTTCCTACACTTAAAATATCCGGTACAATAGTTATTGCAAATATTGCGGCAAGTACCGTTGATGAATATTGCGTTGTTCTTGAACTACTTGACGCACAAGTAGGTGTTCATGGATTTGAAATAAATGTCTCTTGTCCAAATGTAAAAGAAGGGGGTTTGAGTTTTGGAACAGATGTAAAACTTGTTTCGTTTATTACAAAAGAACTTAGAAAAAGAACTGAAAAACCGTTGATTATTAAACTCACTCCAAATGTAACTCATATTTCTGATTTTGCACGTGCGTGTGAAGCTGAAGGAGCCGATGCAGTTTCCGTGATCAACACTGTTATTGGAATGTCTGTGAATATCAACACGCGAAAACCAAAAATTGCAACAACTACCGGCGGACTTTCCGGACCGGCAATAAAACCAATTGCACTTGCAAAAGTTTATGAGACCAGTAACGCAGTGAAGATTCCTGTTATAGGAATCGGAGGAATCGCAAGTTGGGAAGATGCTGTTGAGTTTTTTATTGTTGGAGCATCAATGGTGCAGATTGGCACGGCGAATTTTATTAATCCTGCAAAAGGTATTTCAGTTGCAGAAGGTGTAAAGCAATATTGTAAAAAAAATGGTCTCGATAGTATTGATCTTTTGGTAAAATCTCTTCAAACGAATAAAACTATTTCTATTATTGATTCGTGGTTATAAAAGAAGCAGCAATTTATTTTTTAAAAAACGAATCGCAATCTCTCTCCATGACATCCACTCTTGATTTTCTTTATTCCCTCCAAAAATTCGGAATGAAATTTGGGCTGCGAAATATTCGCAGGCTTTTAAGATCAATTGGGAATCCTCATTTTTCAATTAAAACAATTCACATCGCCGGAACGAACGGCAAAGGATCAACGTCATCAATGATCGCTGCAATCTTAACTGCGGCTGGATATAAGGTCGGATTATACACATCGCCTCATCTTGTAAAATTCAATGAGCGAATACGAATAAATGGAAGAATGATTCCTGATGCCGATGTTGCATATTACGCGAAAAAATTAAAGCCACAGATTCACAGATTAAAA
>JANXZD010000124.1 GCA_025355705.1 Bacteroidota bacterium
CGTGGATCATGGCAAGACAACGCTCGTTGACCAATTATTGAGACAGACCGGAACATTCCGCGACAACCAGCAGATGGTAACACGCGTGATGGACTCGAACGCGCAGGAAAAAGAACGCGGTATCACCATTCTCGCAAAGAATACCTCCGTCTTCTACACTGACAAGACAACAAAAGAAAAATATAAGATCAATATCGTAGACACTCCCGGTCACTCAGACTTTGCGGGAGAAGTAGAGCGCACACTGAAAATGGTGGATGGCGTGCTCCTTCTTGTTGACGCATCAGAAGGTCCACTCCCCGGGACAAAATTCGTTCTCAAAAAGTCATTGGATCTGAATCTACAGCCGATCGTCGTCATCAACAAGATCGACCGTAAAGACGCGCGCGCCCATGAAGTATTGGATGAAGTATTCGAATTATTCTTATCGCTCGGCGCTAATGATCAGCAGTTGGATTTCCCGACCATCTACGCAATTTCCAAACAAGGAATCGCGCAGCTTGAATTAGAAGACAAGGGAACATCGCTCGAACCGTTGTTCGATACAATCGTTTCGAAGATTCCGCCGCCGAAAGGTGACGGCGACGAACCATTCCAAATGCTTGTGACGACCATTGATTACAATGATTATCTCGGACGCCTTGGAATCGGAAAAGTGCATCGCGGCAAAATCCATATTAAGAATCAAATGAAGATCATTCACCGCAACGGTGTAACGGAAGATGCGCGGGTAGCAAAGATCTATACGTTCGAAGGGTTAAAACGTGTTGAAGTTGAAGAATCAAGCGTCGGCGACATTATTGCAATTTCCGGTATGGAAGATGTGGATATCGGCGAAACAATTGTTGATGCGGCAGATCCGACACCGCTGCCATTCGTTGCGATCGAAGAACCGACGTTGTCAATGA
The DNA here is from genome assembly GCA_025355705.1 of Bacteroidota bacterium. GTDB lineage: Bacteria > Bacteroidota > Ignavibacteria > UBA10030 > UBA8401 > UBA8401. Next base: position 909 of record JANXZD010000124.1, read on the forward strand.
ATTTCGTTGTAAACAATTCTCCGTTCGCTGGTCAAGACGGCAAATATGTGACGACGCGAAATCTGCAGGAACGGTTGATGAAAGAACTTCGTTCGAACGTCAGTCTGCAGGTTGAACTTACCGATTCACAGGATACATTCAAGGTGAGTGGACGGGGCGAATTGCATCTTGGTGTATTGATCGAGAACATGCGGCGTGAAGGATTTGAATTACAGGTTTCCCGTCCGCAAGTGATCTACAAACGAATCGATGATGTTCTATGCGAACCGATCGAACATGTCGTTATCGATGTTCCCGATGAATTTACCGGATCAGTCATTGAAAATCTCGGTAAACGCAAAGGCGAAATGAAAAATATGATCTCCGCGAACAACAATACGCGGTTAGAATTCTTTGTTCCGGCACGCGGTCTCATTGGATTCCGAAATGAATTCATGACACAGACAAAAGGAACAGGTATTCTCCATCATAATTTCCACGGATACGAACCGTTCAAAGGAGAACTATCACATCGCACACGCGGCGCGCTGGTATCGCTGGAGACCGGTGAAGCGGTTGCATATGGAATGTTCAAATTACAAGAACGTTCAATATTCTTTATTGAACCGCAGACAAAAGTATATTCCGGAATGATCGTCGGCGAAAACTCTCGCGAAGGTGATATGACGGTGAACGTCTGCAAAGCAAAACAATTGACCAATATGCGCGCATCGGGTACCGATGAATCGGTACGGCTTGAACCGCCGCTGTTGATGACACTGGAACAAGCAATCGAGTGGATCGGCGATGATGAATATGTTGAAGTGACACCGAATTTCATCCGTCTGCGTAAAAAAATTCTCGACCAGAACGAACGCAACCGCGCTTCGAAGAAAAAAAATACGGTTGAAGAATAGATCGAAGTACATTATGACAACAAAAAATCCTGCCAAAAGCAGGATTTTTTGTTTATTGGAGTTCGCGGTAATTCCTCTTATCTTTCATTGGTGAATCGCATTTGACCCTGAACCGTTCATTGGATAAAACAGTAATTATTTGTTGCGCTTAAAGAATTATGAACGTACAATTCTTGATTAATGATCATCAAAATAGCAACCCTTATGAATATCAAAAAACATCTCGTTGTTCTCATTTTCTTCTTCACCTGTTCGTTCACCGATGCTCAAACGCGGGATAGACCGATCGGCGTTTTTGATTCGGGAACGGGGGGGCTCACAGTGTTGCAAGCGATATTGACGCTTGACAGTTTTAATAATACAACCGGGGTACCCGGGTCCGACGGTATTCCTGATTTCTCCAATGAAATGTTCCAGTATCTTGCAGACCAGGCAAATATGCCGTACGGCAATTATTCAGCGGAAAAGAAGATCGATCTGTTGCGGGAACATATTTTGAAGAATATGAATTTCTTTTTGACCACGTCATACGAGATACGATCCAGAAACGAATGGCAGCAGCAATCCAAAACAACTGCAAAAATGATCGTGATCGCATGCAATACAGCAACAGCATACGCGCTGAACGATATCAAAGCATTTGTAAATACGAAAGATCAGAATATTCCCGTGGTCGGCGTTATCAATGCCGGAGTGAAAGCGGCGATGGAATATCAAAAAAATAATCCTGGTACGATCGGAGTATTTGCCACTGCCGGAACGGTTGCCTCGAACGGTTATCCAAACACGATAAAGAATTTTGCAAAACAAATGAAGGTGACGGAACCATCCGTTGTCAGTCAGGGTGGCGTTGGACTTGCTGAAAGCATTGACCGGGATTGGAGTTACTTCGGTGACACACTAACAACCGTGCGGACAACATATAAG
>JANXZD010000164.1 GCA_025355705.1 Bacteroidota bacterium
AAATGTCCCTTCAGCTGAAACGATCTTTACGTTTGGGACAAATTCCGGACGCACTTCAATGGTTATTCCTCGTTCGTCTGAATCTATAATACGGACATCAGGGAACAGTTGACCATTCTGCGCAAATGCGGTTGTATAGCATACAATAATGACTATGGAAATATATTTTGTCATAAATTAAAATACCGAACTGTGAGTTTCAAAAGACACATTCACGTTCGGTACAATGAAAAAGCAACGAGTATAAACGTTAAAGGTGTCAAAAAGTAACTTTTACTGACCCACAGCCTTTAACAATAAATCTATACTTGTTGCTCCTTGTTTTAAGTTCAATTTTCTATAACAAATATAGAGAAGGGTTGCTAGTTTGTCAACTATTTTTTATTGAACATTACTACTTGCAGACAGAAATCACTTTCTGTAGATTATTTGAAGAATGCTAATTTCCATCAACAAAAATTGAAATTGTAATGATAAAAACACTTTTCTTATTAACTATTTTTGCCATTATGTCTAACGCAGAGCCTTCAGTAACCTACACACTTTCAATGTCGAAACCTCAAACACACCTGCTTGAAGTTGAGATCACTCTCCACAATGTTGCTTCAAAAATCGTTGCATTTCATATGCCAGCATGGAGAACTGGTCGGTATGTGATCTTCGATTTTTCCGGCGGTGTGCAGGAATTCAATGCGTCGGATGAAAAGAATCAACACCTATCTTTTAAGAAGATCAATAAAGATACTTGGCTTATAGAAAAGAAAACTTCCAAGACCATTACCGTAACATATAAGGTCTATGCAAACGAATTCAACCTACGAACACGAGAATTGAACAGTGAACATGCTTTTGTCGATCCCCTTTCCGTCTTTATGTATGTGGAAGAATTAAAGAACAGACCAATCGAATTGAACGTAATTCCGTTCGGGAATTGGAAAGTCACTACCGGACTTGAAGAAGTTCCTGGCAGGCCGTTCACTTTTTCAGCACCAACTTTTGAATATTTCGGCGATTGTCCGCTTGAGATCGGTAATCAAAAAGACTTTCAATTTTTTGTTGACGGGAAGAAACATATCATCAGTATCTATGGTGAGGGGAATTGGAATAGCGACACACTGATCACCGATTTCACCAAAATTGTCATCGCCAACAAAGAGTTGTGGGGAGAGCTTCCATATCAAAAATATATTTTTATGATTCACTGCCAACCAAATGCCGGCGGCGGTACCGAACATATCAATTCTACCATTTTAGGCGTGCGACCATTTGTCTTCTCCAATCCGGGATCGTATAAAGGATTTATCGGACTGGTATCGCACGAATATTTTCACACGTGGAACGTGAAACAACTCCGTCCAAAAGCATTCGCGCCGTATGATTTTTCAAAAGAAAACTACACGGAAGAACTATGGGTGAGCGAAGGAACGACTTCATATTACGATGATCTGATCTTAGTCCGGGCAAAATTCTCCAATGCAAAAACGTATCTAGATAACATAACACAAATGGTGAACATTGAGCGATCCCGGTACGGCAATACGATCCAACCGCTTGCGGAATCCAGTTTTGATTCGTGGATAAAATATTGGCGCGGGAAACAAAATTCACAGAACGCCGAAAGTGATTATTACGGTAAAGGATCACAGGTAAGTCTTCTGCTCGATCTGGAAATCCGTCATCGGTCAAAAAATAAATCCTCGTTTGATGACGTCTTACGGACAATGTTCAAACGCTTTCCTTCTACCAAAGGATTCACAAATACCGATCTTCAAAAAGTATGCGAAGAATTTGCGGGAAGCAGCATGAACGATGTTTTTACATCATATCTTTATACAACCACACCGCTTCCGTGGGATAAAATTCTTTCCTATGCAGGATTGGAAGTCATACCAAAGGATTCAATAAGAAAACTCAATCTTGGAATTTCGCTGCAAGATTTTGGTGAAAAAACACGGATCACCAATGTTACGCCCAATTCCCCTGCCGAGAGAGCAATGCTGGATATCAACGACGAAATTGTAGCATTGAACGGTTTTCGAATTCGATCATCAGACTTTACTGAACGGATCGCTTCGATGAAAGAGGGTGAAGAAGTGAGCATGACTGTTTTCAGAAACGATAAGTTGAAAGAATTAAAAATAAAACTCGAATATTTTGGTATTCCTTCGTTTAGCGTTAAAAAGGTCGACAAGCCGACAGAACTTCAAAAAGTAATCTATGAAGGCTGGCTGGGAGAACATTGGAATTGATCTTGTTCAATATTTTTGTTGCGTTCGATGTATGAAAGATGATTTTTCAAAACGAGAAATTACCTTGGTAGTCCAATACGCATATTCGTTTTTCAAAGTGTCTCTGAAGATAAATGCCTGCTTATCATCATCCATGGAAATGAATAGCCCTTGTTCATTCAATTGGCATAATGGTTCCAATTAAAATTCTTCGATTTTTCTCCGTAAATATCCTGCTCCCAATGCTATTTTTTCTTTCACCTTCCTCATTCTTGTAAATTCGGCAAATTTTCAGTATCTTTGAGTAGTTTCAGTTAAGTTCCTAACAAAACAAAGGACATATGTCGAAACCTCTTAATATCCTCTTTATAACCAGCGAAGCAGAACCTTTTTCAAAAACCGGCGGATTAGCAGATGTATCAAGTGCACTTCCCAAAATGATTCGGGAATTAGGTCATGATATTCGAATTATG
>JANXZD010000113.1 GCA_025355705.1 Bacteroidota bacterium
CCGGTCCTCATTTACATTATGAAGTGATTCGGAATGGAGAGAAACAAAATCCTGTTGAGTACTTCGTAGATGATGTTGACTATGAAAAAATCCGTGCTCAATTAGTAGATAACAAGTAAGTGAATTTTAAAGTAAAGGTAATGATATTATGATTTGGACTATGGAACTGGCTTCGTATCTTGATGATGCTCCGTGGCCTGCAACAAAAGAAGAATTGATTGATTACGCGATTCGCATGGGTTCTCCGCCAGAGTTATTGGAAAATTTGAATGAACTTGAAGATGCTGAAGAACCGTACGAAAATATAGAAGATATTTGGCCTGATTATCCGACGGGGGATGATTTTTTTTACGAAGATGAGAATGAGTATTAATCCTGTTGATGCATTTATCGCTTACAATAACCCAGCATAATGATGCTGGGTTTTTTATTCACCCTGCTTTCTTTCCTCCTTTGATTTCAAAAACATTATATTTTTTTTTATTTCTAGCAGTGAGTAGTACTGTTAGCTCTCAAATCTGTCTTGCACAGACTTCTCAAAAAGCTGAAGTGAATGATCTTGTTTTACTCGTTGGTGACAATATTTCTAAACATGAAATTGCGAGTCAATTGGCTACCGCTGAGACGCCCTGGGGTGCTTGGATATTTCTTTATGAAAATATTTACAGAGGTATCGGATCGCCAAGAGCTTATTATGATCCTAATATTTTTTATCAGGACATCATTCACCTTCATGAGTATCTTAAAGATAAAGGATATTTTCACGCTGAAATTGATACATTGATATCCTACAGCAGCGATAGAAAATATGTTGATATCACAATTGGAATTATTGAACATGCAAGATCACTAATCGATACCGTACACATAGTGGGCTTGGATAATGTTGCATCTGATGTGCGAAAAGATATCGATGAAAAATCATTGTTGAAAGTAGGTGATCCATTTACCAAAAGTCTTCTGACGGAAGAACAATCACGTATATTAAAACAATTGGTCAACAGTGGATATTCCAAAGCATTTATTGACAGTAGTGCTTCTGTTCGATATGCTTCAACAAATAATATCTCAATTCTGTTAATGTTTAATGCCGGGCAGCGGTTTGTTTTCGGTAGTTCGACTTTCGACCATTCCGACGAGCGTATCGACAGCAGCGTTTTGTTGAGGCAGTTAGATTTTCAGCCGGGTCAGATATTTAATGAAGATAAACGAATTGAGAGTGAACAAAATCTTAACAGACTCGGCATCTTTGAGTTTGTAAGTGTTCGTCAAAATCCTCTTGTCAGCTTAAAGGATAGTGTTGAAAATGTGATTCCGTTAATAATCTCGTTTCGGACACTTGAATTACAAGAAATCACGCCGGAGGTTTTAGTGGAAAATTCCTACGAATATAGTCTGTCAACTGGCCTAGGCTTAAGTTATAAACATCGTAATCTTTTCAGAGGGGCCCAGAATTTTTCTATCTCGGCAAGAGCACGCGCAAATAGTATGGAGCAATTGAACTATTATGGTGCATTATCAAAAGGACTTCAGGAACCAACGCTGTTTGGCAAGGCAGACATTCAATCACAATTGGTATTTCCATATTTCTTAAACAATAAAACGAGTGCATCAATCACTCTTTCTGCCGAAGCCGACAAGCAAAAGGAATATGATCTGACAACGTTGAGAGCAAAACTAGGTTTTATTACTAAACTTTCAACGTTTACACTTGGTATAACGGAATTGAATATTGAACGTGTTGATCCTGCTTATAGAAAGTTAGGAAATTCCGGCATTCGTCCAGAAGATTCAACAAAACAATTCAATTTTATTGAATCATACACATTGCAACGTGATAAGACTAACAATTTTTTCTCACCAACTTCAGGTTTTTTTCACTCAGGTACGTTTGAAGAAAGCGGAGTAATCTCAAAAATCGCCAATGGATTTGGTCTTCCATATTCTGAGTATTACAAATTTTCAATCCTCGCCAAACATTATTTTAGCGGTGACTTTACGCAGACACAGGTATTTGGCATGAAATTTAAAGCAGGAATAGCACAATTATATAATTCCAAAAATACAACGCCTGTTCCGTTACCCAGAAGATTTTTTGCCGGCGGAAGCTCTAGTGTTCGCGGATGGAAAGATAAACAACTTTCTGCATTGCCCGGTTCTATTATTGGAGGAAATGTTGCCTTCGAAGGAAGTTTTGAATTGCGTTCCCAATTGTCTCCCAATGGTGGAAAAGTTTTTAATGTCATTGAGATTCCCCGATTTTGGATGGTTTCATTTCTAGATTATGGTAATACGTGGAATAAAGTAAGTGATATTATGATCTCCGAAGTTGCACTTGCTGTTGGTGTAGGTTTGCGATATGAGACATTCGTTGGTCCTTTGCGGGTTGATCTAGCGTGGCGATTATATGATCCAACTGCATTGCCCGGAAGACAATGGCTCTATGAACAACAATTCTTTACAAATTCATTTTCAATTGTTCACATCGGAATAGGTCATGCATTCTAACTGGGATAAGATCATTGGTCAACAACGAGTAAAGAATACGTTGCAAACTGCAATTCGCAACCAACGTGTATCTCATGCATATTTATTTTGGGGCAGCGTTGGTATTGGCAAGGATGCAATGGCTATTGAATTTGCACGAATACTATTATGTCATAAACAGGGTGAATCATCCTGCGGCGAATGTTCGAGTTGCAAAAAAATGGAAACACTTCAGCATCCAAATCTAAAACTGATTTTTCCACTGCCTGGCGGTGACAGTGAAAAAAAAGAAGATGCTGATCCGTTGGAAACAGATGTTGTGGAAGAAATTCGTAAACAGATCGGGGAAAAAGCGCTCAATCCGTATTTTCACATTGATATTCCGAAAGCAAAATTCATCAGGATAAAATCAATTCGAGAGCTAAAGAAAGAATCGTCGATGAGTTCCGCTGAGCCCGGAAGAAAAATATTCATTATTTTCGATGCAGACTCGATGAACGATGCTTCAGCTAATTCTTTGTTGAAGGTGTTAGAGGAACCTCTTGATGGAACCCATTTTTTACTTGTTTCATCTCACAAAGAAGCGGTAAAACAAACGATACTATCTCGTTGTCAGTTGATTCAATGTTCAATGTTATCGGATGAAGAAATTCAATCTGCACTGGAAGAACGTAATTCAGTTGAATCGACCCAGGCACATTTTATTTCTCGATTAGCCAATGGTAATTATTCGCGCGCCTTGGAATTGCTGAGTGACGATATAAATAAGTATAGAAGTGATGCTGTTCGATTTCTTCGCAGTATCCTCGGTGCCTCAGCGATTAAAATATTCGATGAGCAAGAGGAATATCTCACAGGAAACAAAAGAGACAATGCGGAACAAATATTAACAATGCTTCTCGTGTGGTTCCGTGATACCGTTGTGATGCGCGAGGAGTCTCCAAACAATATTTTGAATATTGATCAAGAGAAAGAATTAAGAAGTTTTGTCGGAAGATTTGGTGCGATGAACCTTGAATTGTGTATGAATTCGATAGAAAGAGCACTCGAACTTCTCCGCAGAAATGTGTATCTTCCACTTGTTATGCTGTCACTAACCGTAAATTTACGTAGAATTTTGAATGCAAAATAATTTCAAGCGAATTTTAGTCACCTCTGCGCTCCCATATGCCAATGGACATATCCATCTCGGTCATTTGGCCGGGTGTTACGTTCCATCGGATATCTATACACGGTATCAACGATTACAGCACAGAGAAGTTCTTCACATCTGCGGATCCGACGAACACGGTGTAGCAATCACAATCTCTGCAGATAAAGAAAAGACAACCCCCCAAGCAATTGTCGATAAGTACCACGAAGCGAATAAGGAATCATTTAAAAAATTCGGTATCAAGTTCGATAATTATTCCCGAACATCGCTTCCTATTCATCATGAAACTTCAAAAGAATTTTTTATCGATCTTCTTCATAAAGGATATTTACATGAAAAAGAAGAAGAACAATTCTATGATGCTGAAGCAACAATGTTCTTGCCAGACAGATATGTTGAGGGGACGTGTCCTAATTGTGGAAACGAAAAAGCACGCGGAGACCAATGTGACAATTGTGGGAAATATTACGATCAATTAGAGCTGAAGAATCCGAAAAGTCTGATCACTGGAAAAACTCCGATCGTAAAAAAAACCAAACATTGGTATTTTACGCTGGGAAGTTTTCAAAAACAGTTGGAAACTTATGTCGAGAGCCATTCAAAAGATTGGAAAGATAACGTTCTTCAGCAAACACGCAGTTGGTTGAAAGAGGGGTTGAAAGATAGAGCAGTAACAAGAGATTTGAACTGGGGGATTCCCGTTCCAATTGAAGGTGTAGAAGGAAAAGTGCTGTATGTCTGGTTCGATGCTGTGCTTGGATATATATCAAGTACAAAAGAATGGGCGATCCAGCAGGGTCAACCAGATAAATGGAGAGAATATTGGTGCGACGCATCAACGCGATACATAGCATTCTTAGGGAAAGATAATATTGTCTTCCATACGATTGTGTTTCCCGCTGAGTTGATGGCAAAGGGAGGATATATTTTACCGGATAATGTTCCCGCAAATGAGTTCTTGAATTTGGAGGGAGGAAAATTCTCCAAGAGCAGAAATAATGCTATCTATCTTAAAGATGTTCTTGAAAGATATCCTGCTGACATTTTTCGTTATACTTTAGCGACCAATCTTCCGGAAACGAAAGATTCTGATTTTTATTGGAAAGATTTTCAGGCAAAGAATAATAATGAGCTTGCCGATATTTACGGAAACTTCATCAATCGTACGATTACTTTCGTTGCAAAGAATTTTGGAAATACAGTACCAAAGCGAGGAGTTTTAAACGATCGGGACCGGGAAGTTCTTGCCTATGTTCAATCAGCCCCGCAAAGGATCGGCGACCTTGTTGAACAGTTCAAATTCCGCGACGCAACAATGGAGATGATGAATGTTGCCCGGGCAGCGAACAAATATTTTAATGACAGCGAACCATGGAAATCGTTAAGATCAAACCCGGAAGAATGCGGAACAACGTTAAACATCTGCTTGAATATTGTACGATCGCTTGCAGTGTTGTTTTCGCCGGTGGTTCCATTTTCATCGGATAAGGTCTTCAAAATGTTGAATCAACATTCCGAAATAGATAACGAACAATGGATAAAAGCAGGAGAACCGCAGCTGCTTGATGGATATCAGTTAGGCCAATCAGAAATTTTATTCACAAAGATCGAGGATACGACAATCGAACAGGAATTAACTACATTAGGACACAGTAACGAAATAAAATCAGATACAGAATCGGTGGTTAATAATTACATAGTGGTGAAACCCCAAATAACGTATGATGATTTTGCAAAAGTAGATCTTCGAACAGCAACAATTATTGAAGCAGAAGCCGTTCCAAAATCGAAAAAATTATTACGTTTACAAATTGATCTTGGATTTGAAAAAAGGCAGATTGTTGCAGGGATTGCCGAAAAGACTACGCCTGAACAATTGATCGGTAAAACGATCATTGTAGTCGCAAATCTTGCACCCGCAAAATTGATGGGGGTTGAATCGCAAGGAATGTTGCTTGCAACTGCAGCAGATGGTGCAAATTTTGCTTTGCTCACTTCTTCAACCAATGTCGAACCAGGAGTTGGAGTAAAATGATCGTAGTCACTGGCGGTGCCGGATTTATCGGAAGTGCAATGGTCTCCAAATTGAACGAGAATGGTGAAACTGACATTCTAATTGTTGACGAACTCTCGACATCCATCAAATGGAAAAATCTTGTCCGCAAACGATTCACTGATTACATTCACAAAGATCATTTTCTTGAAATGTTGTTGAATGATCGTCTTCCGAAGATCGAAGCGATCGTTCACATGGGAGCCAATTCTTCCACCACAGAAAAAGATGTGGATCATTTGATGGAAAATAATTATCGATACACACGCGTATTGGCGGAATGGTCAATGAGGAAAAAAGTGCGTTTCATCTATGCAAGCAGCGGTGCCACGTATGGTGATGGTTCGCTTGGCTTCTCTGATGATTATGAACTTGTCCAAAAGTTAGTTCCGCTTAATGCGTACGGTTACTCGAAACAAATGTTTGATCTGTGGCTGCTCCGAAACCAATTGGAGAATAAAGTTGTGGGAGTCAAATTCTTTAATGTATTTGGTCCGAATGAATATCATAAAGATGACATGAAGAGCTTAGTGTGTAAAGCGTATTATCAAATACAAGAAAATGGAAAGATACGTTTATTTAAATCGTATAAGCCTGAATACAAACATGGGGAACAAGTAAGAGATTTTGTTTACATAAAAGATTGTACAGAAGTATTGTGGTGGTTTTTAAAGAATCCTAAAGTGAATGGTATCTTCAATCTTGGGACAGGGAAAGCGCGCACGTGGAATGATCTTGCTGCTGCCGTATTTTCAGCACTGAATCTTCAGACAAGCATCGAATATTCTGAAATGCCTGAATCGATCCGCAATGCGTATCAATATCATACTGAAGCGGCTATTGCAAAACTGGAACGAGCTGGTTGTCCGGTTCAATTTCGTTCTCTTGAAGATTCCGTGAAAGATTACGTTCGAAATTACTTGCATCCGGAACTGCGCTATTTGTAGTTCGCTATTGTGC
>JANXZD010000213.1 GCA_025355705.1 Bacteroidota bacterium
CATAATGCGGCAGAGATCGGCGGTTGCCGGCGTGCAAAATATTTTTCCACTGAATCCATTTTTAACCAGATTGGGAAGATTTCCCGAATGGTCGATATGGGCGTGGGAAAGAACAACAGCGTCGATCGTGGAAGGATCGAACGGAAAGTTCAGATTGCGTTCATATGTTTCTGCACGCCGACCTTGAAACATTCCACAATCAAGTAATATCTGTTTTCCATTGACCTGAAGAAGATGCATTGAACCTGTTACAGTGCGGGCGGCGCCAAGAAACTGAATAATCATAATATTTTCCGATCAGTAATAAACAACGCAATGGAATCTGTACAGGTATAATACTAAAGGAATGCTCGCTTATCAAGAAGCTGTTTTAGAGACGATTCAAGGCGGCACTTAATGCAATAAACAAAATCAACAATTGTAAGCCCTTATTTTTTACTGTAAAGTTATCAACCAGACCAAACTATCCTTAAAATCACCCCTTATTGCAAGCATTTGCTACAAAGAGAGTGTGGATAACCTGTGGATTTCTGTGGAAAGGTTTTGCTTGTCTGCCCTTGCGATTTTTCGTATTTTTGTATAGAAAATCTCAGCCTTTGGGGTAATTCTCCAGAGGTTTTTTTGTCACAACGAAGAAAATGTTGACCCTGTATGATTGAAAGTATGACCGGATTTGGAAAAGGTGAAGCAACTGCAAAGGGTGTCTCCTTTTCCGTAGAACTTCGAAGTGTCAATAACCGCTTTTTGGAGATCTCAACCCGCGCTCCGAAAACGATCTCCCAGCGTGAAAATGAAATTAAAGAAATTATTCGTTCAAAGATCGCTCGCGGAAAAATCTCGCTGAGCGCGACAAAGGATGATGAAACTGACAGCGAACTGGCTATCTCTGTTGATAAAAAACGGGCAAAAGAGATCTACACCGTTCTTGAACAATTACGAAAAGCAACCAAGATCAAAGAACCGGTGAAACTTGAACATCTTCTTCACTTCTCCGAAATTTTTGAGACGAAAGAAGTTGAAGAAGATGAGACCGAATGGAAAGTCTTCCAGCAAGCATTAACCAAGGCGGTGGGCGCATTAAAAAAAATGCGTGAAAAAGAAGGGGCTGAATTGGCGCGTGATTCGAAGGAGCGTGTTCAAAAGATCAACAAACATATTGATACTGTTGAACAACTTTCAAAGAAGAGAATTCCTGAAGAACGTAAACGACTGCTGGAAAAAGTGGAACAACTGGTAGAAGATAAAAGCATCATCAATAATCAGCGATTGGAATTGGAGATTGCGATTCTCTCGGAAAAATTGGATGTTACGGAAGAATGTGTCCGCTTTCGCAGCCATAATAAGTTCTTTCTTGAAGCTTTGCTGTCAAAGGAATCCGAAGGTCGCAAACTGAACTTTCTGATCCAGGAAATGGGCCGAGAAGCGAACACGATCGGCTCGAAATGCAACGATGTTGAGATCGCGCATATCGTCGTCAGCATCAAAGAAGAATTGGAAAAGATACGGGAACAATTGCAGAACATCGAATAACCGTGAGTATCGCTAAACTTTTTGCATTTGCAGCGCCAAGCGGCGGCGGAAAAACATCCATCATCAAACCGATGCTGCAACGCCATCCGGATTTTGAGTTCTCGGTATCTGCAACAACCCGCGGAATGCGTCCGGGCGAAGTGAATGGAAAGGATTATTTCTTTCTTTCCAAAGAAGAGTTCGAATCTCAGATCGCACAGGGACAATTTGTTGAACACGAGTTCTTTTTCGGGAACCACTACGGAACATTGAAGCGAGAGGTTGACCGCACGCTGAAAGCGGGACATTCAATGATCTTTGATATTGATGTGAAAGGAGCGTTGTCGATACGGACAATGTATCCGAACGATGCAGTGTTGATCTTCATCGCACCGCCGAGCATAGAAGTTTTAGAACGTCGTCTTCGCAACAGAAAAACGGAAGACGAAGAAACGATCAACCGCAGACTATCGCGGATGCCGATGGAACTGGAAGCAGGAAAACAATTCGACGTGACCGTTGTGAACGATGATCTAGATCGGGCGATCACGGAAGTTGATACGATTATAAAAAAACATATTATTCAATAACTCAATAAAATAGTGAGGCAGTAATGGCAATTAAAACACTTGAAATAAAAGTACTCGAAGCGAAAGCGGCGAATGTGTACGAAGCGATCGTGGTACTTTCAAAACGGGCGCGGCAGATCAACGAAGAGACAAAATTGGAATTCACCCAGCGGATCGAAAACCTTGTCGCTCTTCCGAATGCGAACGATGATATGGATGAAGAGGTTTCAAATCCGGATCAGTTGAAGGTCAGTCTTGAATTTGAAGCACGTCCGAAACCGACCGAAGAAGCGATCGAAGAATTAATGAACGATCAGCTCGAACATCACTATAAAGAAGTTGAAGTAAAGAAATAATTGTGCTGCAGCCGCGCAGCGGTATAAACCGCTGCGTGGTTTTTCTTCCTCCATTTTTTTCCTATTGCTCATGCTTGCCGATAAACATATTGCGCTTGGTATCACGGGCGGAATTTCCGTCTATAAAATGTGTACCGTCGTTCGGCTGCTAAAAAAAGCGGGCGCTCATGTTCGTGTGATCATGACACCGTCAGCAACAGAATTCGTTTCTCCGCTCACCTTTTCCACGCTGTCGCAAGAAGAAGTTGTCGTTTCACTTTGGCCTCAGAACAAACATTCCTCCACGTCGCTCGGTGTAAAACATATCGATCTCGGTCTGTGGGCAGATGTGATGCTCGTTGCTCCTGCAACCGCCAATACCATTGCTCATCTTGCGCACGGTTATGCTGAGGATATTCTGGGAACAACTGTGCTTGCATTACGCTGTCCGCTGATCATTGCACCAACAATGGACCTCGATATGTGGGAAAATGAAGCGACACAGGATAATCTTACAACATTGCAATCCCGTGGACATTTTATCATCCCGCCGGAAAGCGGCGAGCTTGCCAGCGGACTTTCGGGAACGGGACGTTTGCCGGAACCGGAAACGATCGTGAAGTTTGTTGACGATATCATCAACAAAACTCCGCGCGATCTGAAGAAAAAGAAAATCTTGATCACCGCGGGACCAACGCACGAACCGATCGATCCTGTTCGATTCATCGGGAATCGTTCATCGGGAAAGATGGGATTTGCCCTTGCAAATGCCGCCGCGTTGCGCGGTGCGGATGTTACACTCATTAGCGGACCGGTCTCGCTTACGACACCAAAGAATGTGAAGCGGATCGATGTTGAAACTGCGAAACAAATGTATCAAGCAGTAATGACCCATGCAAAGAAACAGGATATCATCATCATGTCCGCGGCGGTGGCGGATTATACTCCCGGCACACCGTCAAAAGAAAAAATCAAAAAACAGCGCGGCGATCTGTCACTTCAACTCAGTTCCACTCCGGATATTTTGAAAGCACTCGGCGAGAAGAAAACAAAGAAACAGATCCTTGTCGGCTTTGCGCTCGAAACAACGAACGAGCTTGCACACGCAAAAGAGAAATTAAAAAAGAAGAATCTCGATCTGATCGTGTTGAATTCCACCAAAGACAAAGGTGCAACATTCGGTGTGGATACGAACATTGTAACATTGATCGATGCAAAAGGAACAATCAATAGATTTCCGAAGATGCCGAAGTTCGATGTTGCGGTTGAAATTTTGGATACGATTGTAACAATTCTTCACCACTAAGCAAAAAATATTTATCTGTCCGACCGTTTTTGTCGGGCATCCATGAATAGATTCCCGCTAAGAACGTGCGGGAATGCAAGTATTCTTTTAGATAATAATAATTATTGTTTTCATAATGCCTGAATTCGATATCGAAAAATTTTTATCTGACGCACAAACCTTTTTGAAACAAGAACAAGTTCTGTTCGGCAATACGCTGTACCGTGAAAAAACAGTTACAAAACCATCCACCGCTGGTGTTGAAAGAACTGAATCCACTATGGCTGTTAAAAAGAACATTGAAACTCCTCCGCCTGTTAAAAAAATATCCGTCGTTGAAGCATGGCGGTCCGCCGCAGATATTGGTGATCTGAATAAACAGATCTGTAACTGCATGAAGTGTGCGCTTGGAAAGACACGGACGAAATTCGTCTTTGGTGTCGGAAATCCAAATGCAGACTTGATGGTAATCGGCGAAGCGCCGGGTGCGGATGAAGATGCAAAAGGCGAACCATTTGTCGGACGTGCGGGACAATTGTTGACGAAAATTTTAGAAGCGATCCAATTCAAACGCGAAGATGTGTATATTGCGAATATCTTAAAGTGCCGTCCGCCGCAGAATCGTAAACCGAATCCGGACGAAGTGGAACAATGCGAACCGTATCTGCAGAAACAGATCGATCTGATAAAACCAAAATTGATCCTCTGTGTTGGATTGACTGCAGCGCATACGTTATTAAAAACGGATGAATCGCTCACGTCACTTCGCGCATCGGTTCATAATTATCACGGCGTGCCAACATTCGTTACCTATCATCCCGCCGCACTGCTGAGAAATCCGAACTGGAAAAAACCGACGTGGGAAGATTTGCAAAAACTGAGAAAAATGTACGACGAGTTAAAAACCAATTAACAATTACCCATACGACAATTACCAATGGTAATTGATCATTGAAGACTGTACAATGGCTGACCAAAATATAGAACAAAGTTCGGGACGCGTTCCGCCGCAGGCAATGGATGTGGAAATGTCCGTGCTCGGCGCGATGCTGCTGGACAAAGAAGCGATCTCACGCACATTGGAGATCATTGATGACTCCGCATTCTACAAACCGGCACACACAAAAATATTCAATGCGATCATCTCGCTGTTCGAGAAGAACGAAGCAGCAGATTCCATCACTGTTGTGGAAGAGTTGCGGCGTGCGGGACATTTAGACGATGTCGGCGGTCCTCTGTATATTTCCGATCTGACAATGCGTGTAACATCGGCGGCGAACGTAGAATTCCACGCAAAGATCGTGTTGGAAAAAGCGCTCCTCCGCTCTCTCATCACTACCAGCACGGAGATCACCAGCCGCGCATTCAATGAACAGGATGATGCGCTTGATCTTCTTGATGTTGCAGAGAATAAGATCTTTCAGATCTCTGAAAAGAGAATGAAGAAAACATTCGTGCCGATGAAAGAAGCGGTATTTTCAACAATGGAAATGCTGGAAAGCATTCACGGAAAACACAGCGGCGTAACGGGCGTTCCTTCCGGATTCACCGCACTCGATTCGTTGACCGGCGGATTCCAAAATTCCGATATGATCATTGTTGCAGCACGTCCTTCCATGGGAAAAACCGCGTTCGTGTTGTCGCTTGCCCGCAATGCAGCGATCGATCACGGAAAATCTGTCGGATTCTTCTCATTGGAAATGTCGTCGCAGCAATTGGTGCTTCGTCTTATCTGTGCAGAAGCACGTGTGGATGCACAAAGCGTCCGCACAGGACGATTGCCGGAAGAACAGTGGCGTAACCTCAGCACCCGCATCGGAAAATTGTATAACGCAAAGATCTTTATCGACGACACTCCCGCTCTCTCCATTTTGGAACTTCGTGCAAAAGCGCGCCGGTTGAAAGCCGAACATAACATCAGCATCATCATTATCGATTATCTGCAGTTGATGGCGGGACCGAAAGGGGCACAAAGCCGCGAGCAGGAAATTTCGCATATCTCGCGTTCGTTAAAAGCACTCGCAAAAGAGATCAATATTCCGGTGATTGCACTGTCGCAGTTGAACCGAGCAGTAGAAACATCCAATGATAAACGGCCGATGCTTTCAAATCTGCGTGAATCGGGTGCGATCGAACAGGATGCTGACGTTGTATTGTTCATTCACCGTCCGGAAAAATACGGATTGACGCGCGACGACGGAAGTTCCGCCGAAGGTATTGCGGAAATTATCATTGGCAAACAGCGTAACGGACCAACCGGTGATATTGAATTAGCGTTCATCAATCAATATGCCCGGTTTGATAATCTTGCACTGCCGATCTTTGATGAGTACGCACCGCCGGCGCAAAACAACGAACCAGCGTTTTAAGAGCAATGAACAATTGAAAATGAACAATGAATAATTGTCATTGCGAGGAGCACAGCGACGAAGCAATCTTTTTTTTCATGCGTATCAAGATTGCTTCGCTCATAAAAAACATTCGCTCGCACTGACACTGATATTTTTTATTAAAGGGATCGACCCACTCATCCTTCATCCCTCATATTTCATCCTTAAAAAAGGAGCTTTTCATGAAACGCAGATCATTCATCGCAGCATCAACACTCGCAGCAGCCGCCTCCACCCTTCCGTCAAAATTATTTGGTGCGCTTATGCAGGAGCAATCCTATTCCGACGAACAGATCTGCAAACTGAAATTTGATTTCGCCGTGTCGCAATCGTTGGCATCAAAACCGATCAACGACGTGATGGTGGAGATCGGAAAGACATTCCTCGGCGTTGATTATCTTGCCCACTCGCTGGAAGATGACGGACCGGAAAAACTGGTGGTAAACCTGCGCGCGCTCGACTGCGTGACATTCTACGAGAACTGCGTCACTCTTGCGCGATGCGTAAAGCTGAAGAAGACAACGTTCGAGGATTATATGGCGCAATTGCAGTTCCTCCGCTACCGCGAGGGAAAGATCGACGGCTACACCAGCCGACTGCATTACACCACCGATTACTGGTTCAACGGCGAGAAAAAAGGGATCTTAAAAGTGGTGACGAAAGATATTTTCGGCGAGAAGAATGTTGTTGAGATACAACGCCCGATCAATTTTATGACGACACACCGCGACAGTTACAAGCATCTTAAAACGAATGATGAGAACCTGAAGATCATTAAAGAACAGGAAGATGCGATCAACGCACGGACAGATTATTTTATGCCGAAGGGTAACCTGCACATGTTCGCCGACAAGGTGAACAACGGCGACCTGATCGGTATTACCACGAACATTGCGGGAATGGATATTGCTCACACCGGCGTTGCAATTAAGGTTGACGGCAAACTCCACTTCATGCACGCTCCGATCACCGGCTCCAAAGTGCAGATCACCGAGAAACCGTTACACGATTATCTTGCAAAGAACAGCAGGCAGACCGGGATTATTGTGGCGAGAGTGAATGAGGTTGCGTAACCAACCACTTTTACTTTGAGGTAAGAAAAAACTTACGACATCACATTTCACCAAATACATCGCTTCGTAATTAGTAAAAATAGTAGTAGAATTTTGAGGATAATAAATAGTTATAAATTTAATGGAGAGCTATTATGTTAGAAGAAAGATTAAATAATATTTTTAAAATCTTTGAGGGACTTCCTAACGACAAAAAAATTGTTCGCAAGAATACTAAAAAAGATGCCTTTCCAATTTTAGTTTTAGAGCTTTTATTTAAACATTTTCACAACAAGCCTACTTTTACCAAAGATCACTTAATATTTATTTCAGAAAGAGTTGTAGCTCCACCTGATAATGGAATCGATATTTTTTATGAGCAAATTGATGGGGATGAGCATTATTATCATATAGTTCAAGTCAAAGAACAATCCCTTGCTAATAAGGATATTACAGATTGTTTTTCCATAATGAAGAGAACTATTAAATCTTATATAAAAAATAGAAAAACGGTTAGTGACAATTTGGTTAATGTAATTTCTCAAACTGAATTCGATGAATCATATCTTAAAAATATAAAATATTATGTCGTTCATAAAGGAGAATTAAATTATATAAAAGACCAAGAGGAAAATGAAACTATAATTACTTGGAGTGGTCTAGAAATATTACAAAATAGTCTTGCAAATGAATCTGTACCTCTTGAAGAATTTTCAGCTGATCAATTTAATAATTTCACTCTTTATGAAAATTCATCTGAACAACCAAGAGCTATAATTTGTAATTTAAGTGGATATGAGCTTGCAAAGTTTACTCTTAAATACATCAGCACTGAGTTGGGTAGAAATATTTTATTCGGGAATAACCTAAGAGAAGCTCTTGATAATTCAAAAACAAAAGAGGCAATGCATAAAACAATAAATGACCAACCCGAAAGGTTTTGGTATTACAATAATGGGATAACAATAATAGCTGAGAAATTAGATTTTCCAGGAACAAACAAGCAAAGTCCATCAAAAGATAAAGAAGTTGAAAAAATTCAACTTACAAACTTTTCAATCATAAATGGTGCTCAAACTGCAAGTGCTTTGGGTGCATATTATAAAGAGGCCGACATTGATGGTAACAAGAAGAATATGGAAAGATTGAAAAATGTTTTTGTCTTAACAAGAGTTGTAGAGACAAAGAAAGACACTGTTTTAAGAGATTCTATTGCAATATACAATAATACCCAAAACCCAATTTCAAATAGAGATATGGCTTCTTTTAGAAGTGAACAAAAAAAATTAAATCAATGGCTTGAAGGAAATGCCAAGCCAAACATTTGGGTAGAAATCAAACGAGGAACGAAGCCAATTCCATCTATAAATTTTGAATATCATCAAAAGACAACAAATGAATTGCTAGCTCAGCTTGCATTTTCTGGATTCCTAACAAAACCATTTGTTGCCAAAGATAAAAAAAACTTACTCTTCAAAGATATTAACTCC
>JANXZD010000227.1 GCA_025355705.1 Bacteroidota bacterium
TCATTCGTGAATATTTTAAGAACAAAAAAGAATCTCACCGCAACATTGCATTGATCCCTTCATCCGCTCACGGAACAAATCCTGCAAGCGCAGTGATGGCGGGAATGCAGGTTGTTGTGGTAAAGTGCGACGAACGTGGAAATGTTGAAGTAGAAGATCTGAAAGCAAAAGCGGAACAGCACAAAGCGAATCTTGCATGTTTGATGGTGACATATCCTTCAACGCACGGTGTGTTCGAAGAGAGTATTCAGGAAATGTGTGCCATCATCCACAAGAACGGTGGACAAGTCTATATGGACGGCGCAAACATGAACGCGCAGGTTGGATTGACCAGTCCCGCGCGTATTGGTGCGGATGTCTGTCATTTGAATCTTCATAAGACATTCTGCATTCCTCACGGCGGTGGCGGACCGGGAATGGGACCGATCTGTGTGGCGAAACATCTTGTTCCGTTCCTTCCGGGACATTCGGTTGTTGAAATGATCTATCAAACCGAGGATGAAGAAGAAACAAAAACTGCTCCAACACAAATGTCTGCAGTATCAGCGGCTCCATGGGGAAGCGCGAGTATACTTCTCATCTCGTATGTCTACATCAAATTGATGGGAGCAACAGGATTGACGAACGCGACAAAGTACGCAATCCTAAATGCGAACTACATCAAATCAAAATTGGAAAAAGCGTACGATATTCTTTACGTTGGAAAGAACGGACGATGTGCGCACGAAATGATCATCGACATGCGGAAGTTCAAATCATCAGCAGGAGTTGAAGTTGTCGATATCGCTAAACGGCTTATGGATTATGGATTCCATGCGCCGACAGTCTCGTTCCCTGTTGCGGGAACATTGATGATCGAACCGACCGAAAGCGAACCGAAAGGAGAGCTTGATCGATTCTGTGACGCACTTCTTCACATCAGAAAAGAAATTGAAGAGATCGAAAAAGGTCAGTTCACGAAAGAAGATAACGTGTTGAAAAATGCTCCTCACACCGCGCACACAGTGATGAGTGATGAATGGAAACATTCTTACACTCGTGAAAAAGCGGCATATCCAACCAAGTGGGTTCAGGCGCATAAGTTCTGGCCGAACATCGGACGCATCAACGATACTTATGGTGACAGGCAATTGATCTGCACCTGTCCTCCGATGGAAGAGTATATGGAAGAAAAAATTTAACTATTACCACAGGGTGTTTGCTCCTATGTCATCCCCGCATGCTTTTGGCGGGAATCCAATCCGGGGATGCCCGACAGAAACATTCGGGCATGACAGTTTTTGGTATTCTCTTAATTTAGCATATTACGTCATGCCGAACTTGTTTCGGCATCTAAAAACAATATGAAAGATGCTGACATTCGTCAGCATGACGAGATTATTATATTTTAAATTAAAATACTGTTTTTTTTTGTTAGAATGTAATTATAAACTTCTTTGTGTCTCTGTGCCTTTGTGGTGAAGCTTATGCTAACAAAAGACGAAGAACTCAAAAAACTCTTAACCGAAACTAAATCAATCGCCGTCGTCGGTGCGTCACCAAAGCCGTGGCGCGATAGCGGAGCGATCGCAGAGTTTTTGTATAAAAAAGGGTACAAAATATTTCCGGTGAATCCGCAGTATCAAGAGGTTTTGGGAATGAAATGTTATCCCGATCTGAAATCGATTCCTGAGAAGATCGATATGGTCGATATTTTCCGCAATCCTAATGAAGTCGGCCCTGTGATCGATGAAGCAATCACCATTGGTGCAAAATCTATTTGGATGCAATTGGGCGTGGTAAATGAAAACGCTGCTTTAACTGCCGAACGAGCAGGATTATCGGTGGTGATGGATCGATGTATCTCTGTTGAACATCACGCATTGATGCATTAAAGTGTTCCAAAAATTGAAGATTTTACCACAAAGTCACTGAGCCACATGAATAATTTGTTATCGAAAAGTATGATCTGTGTATTAACCCCATCAATAATTCTCTGTGTCTTAGTGCCTCTGTGGTAAAAGTTCTTACTTGCAGGATAAGTTATTGAAAGGCATCTCAAAATTGGGGATGCCTTTTTATTTTTTGTATATTTAAATAATGAATAAGTTTCTTTTCATAATTCTTCTCGTGTTCTTCTCTTTGTTCCTGCACAGCCAGGAAGTGACGGTACCGATCTTGACATTTCCGGATTCTACGTATTACGTCGGGCAAGTTATTTACGTTGGTAATGAACAGACGAAGAATTATATCATTGAACAAGAATTATCTCTCACCAAAGGTTCCCTTATTACCCGCGAAGCGGTTCATTTCGATATTAATAGGATATATAGCCTTCGACTTTTTACCAAGGTTGATATTGAAGTTGTTCCGGATACGGGAAACCTTGCAACATTAGTGGTAACCGTAAATGAACGTTGGTATTTTTTCCCTTTTCCTGTTGGAGGAATAAAAGACAGGGACTTTGAAAAAATCTATTACGGTTTGGGTCTTGCTCATAATAATGTCGGTGGAAATAATGTGCAAGTGTATAGTGCTTTTGCACTCGGGTATGATCCGTTTGCGTCGATCAATTATACCAATCCGTTCATTGATTATGAGCATAAGATATTTCTTTCTCTTCGTGCGTATTATACCGAACAGCGGAACCGTAGTCTTATCTCGTTGGCCGGTGCTCCAAATTTTGACGAGCGACGATCTGGCGGAAATATTTCAACAGGGAAAAGATTATCGCTGTTTACAACAATTGCACTTTCTGTTGAATATCTGAACTTACGTGTCTCAAATAATCTTGCCGGAAGAACATTATCACCATCCGGCCGCGATGAGTTCTTTTCACTTCACGCATCATACACAATCGATACACGCGATCTTCGGGAATATGCAAGTGCGGGAAGTTATGCGGCAGTCAATGTTTCAAAATATGGATTATGGGAAAAAGATGTCGATTATCAGCGGGTTGGATTTGATGTAAGGAAATATGTTCCTGTCATTGAAAACACTGTTTTTGCCGGTAGAATATTTGGTAATTTTGCATCCGGCGGTGTTGTCCCAAACTATGGACATACATTTTTCGGATATAGTGAACGGATCCGCGGCTATTTCAATACGATCCTAGAAGGTGAGCAGATCGTCGGCTCTACGATCGAAGCACATTATCCGATTGTATCTCCCCGATATATTCGGTTTGATTATATTCCCTTTGAACAATTTCGCGATATTCGGTATGCGGTCAATGCTGCAGTCTTTGCCGATGCGGGAGCTACATGGATGAGAAAAAATTCAGTGTCACTCAATAATATTTATTCAGGCTATGGTGTTGGTCTTCATTTTTTGTTGGCATACAGTGCTGTGGTACGTGTTGAATTCGGAGTTCCGTATGGAAAGAATATTTCCAAAGGTGAATTGATCCTGGATATTGGAGCAGCGTTGTGAGAAAGATGTGGAGTATGTGAGTGAATGAGTGGTTGAGATGTTAATTTATTCTCATCGCACTCAACAATATTCTCAATTACACAACGACTCACCTACTTAACTACTGTAAAAACCTATGAGCGAATATTTTTACATCCCGGCAGAATACATTCTCGATCAGCATGTAGCGATTGAAGGAGAAGAGGCCCGTCACATATCCCGAGTAATGCGAAAACAACCGGGCGATCTTATCTGGGTGGTGGATGGAGCAGGAAAAGCGTATGAAGTAGTCATTCGTCTTGTCGCGCCGGAAATGATCGAATGCGAGATCCTGTACGAACATCACCATCATCATGAGCCGGATGTTGAAGTGACTCTTGCGGTCGCACAATTGAAGAATCCTTCCCGTATGGATTGGGTGATCGAAAAAGCGACAGAACTTGGTGTGCGGACAATTATTCCATTACAAACAACCCGCACCATTTCGCGCTCGCCGAAAGAAGACCGCTGGAACAATATTGCCATTGCTGCAATGAAACAATCCGGACGCTGCATCCTTCCTAAAGTTCTTCGGCCGATGGAATTTGGCGATGTCGTTTTAAATTCTTCGCAGTATGACTGCAAACTTATTCCGTATGAACGGACGGATCACGTTATTTTTATTTCCGAAGCATTGAAACACCGCAAACCGCCCCGTTCTGTATTAATCGTCATCGGACCCGAAGGTGGATTTACGGATGAAGAGATCATTCAAGCCGAACAATCACAGTTCATTCAGGTCTCTCTGGGTCGGCGAAGACTACGGACTGAAACAGCTGCGGTGATTGCGGTAAGTTGGGTGGTGGGGAATGAATAAATTTCAATAAAATTGTTTGCAAAATAACAA
>JANXZD010000277.1 GCA_025355705.1 Bacteroidota bacterium
GGAGTATCATAACCAAGTGAAGCAAATCCTGATACCAATGTTTCATTTCGTTTTGCAGCTGAACGCATTGCTTCAAGCGATTCTTTTACTTTTAGATTTTTCATCAATGGAACAGGATAATATTTTATTCCGTGTACAGGATATTCTGCACCTTCCATCGGAACATAGACGGTATCAAGATTATTCTGACGTTTGCCTGAGAAACCGAGTTCACCCGCTGTGCTGCCGCGGTCTGCAAGTATGTCTTTGTACTTTGGGGGGACAGGACGTCCATATCCGCCATGATGATGAATATGTCGTTCCATCGGAAGAATGTATCGTGCACGATAATTTTCTCCGCGACCGTGCATCGGGGGAGTCAAAAGAGAATCAATTGAAACCCATAATCCTGCTTCGCAGGTGCTGACAGGAGCCGCATCATAGTCATCACCATAAACATCTTTTACGATTTCACGGATCTGATCGACATAAAATGCCAATGGAACAACTTTCTTTGATTCAGTTTGAATTACTTTTTCCAAATCTTCGCGAAGCGGGGCAGGACATCCTGAAATTGCTCCGGTAAGCCCGATTGCTCCTTTTAATTCTGCCGGCATATTGAGAGTTTCTGCTGCTTTTTTTGCTTTAGCATAGATTGCCTGCGTCTCTGCTTGTAAGCGTTTATACATCTGAAATTTATATTTAGGTGCTGCCATTGTAGTAACCTTTCTTAGAATAATTGTTCAGTTATTTCTTGAAACCTTGAATAATAATTTCATCGCTGAGTGAAAAGCCTAACTGTACGCCGGACTTTCGTTCCTTCATCTTTACGATTGTGTTTTGATGATTCGGCATGTGAGTATCGTCATATCCTACGAGTGTGCCGATCAATTGCGAATTACAGTAGACAGGATCGCCGTTCAACAATACTCCGCCGTTGGTGAGTTCAACAAATGCGAGATAAGCGATTTTTTCTACAAATCCACCCGGACTAGCATCTTCTTCGTCTGTTCCGATCAATTCAATGATCGTTCCGGCAGGAAATGCTCTAGATGGAGGTTTGATCAAACTTAATCCGCGGTTTTCAATCAAACCATCAAGAACAACAACGATCCTTCCTTTGATCTCGACTTTGCTGTGATAAAAATTTTGACTCACTAATTTTCTTTCGTATGGGTCTGCCATGTTATGTTTCTATACAAATTTTGTGACGAATGAATCTACATCGCCATACAGGAAATCGATGGCTGGTAATTCTATCATTGTGTAACATCCCGATTTCTGTCGCATCGCTGCGCGTGCGGCTGAGACCATGACTTGTGCGGTTAAAGCAGGATTATTCACCTTCAATTGGAATTTCATCGATTGGTTATGTGTCATTCCCGAAACACCATTACGCTCCATCGAAACACCGTGACTGACATCCATGAGATTTTCAACATTGTCCACCTGAAACACATACGTTCTATCTTTAATGAAATACGGATCTTTTTTAATTCGATCTTCAACTTCATGAAAATCTGTTCCTTCGTTCAGCTCAACATAGACCATTCGCCGATGAACGCCCATGCTTGCAGGAACGGTAATTGAAATCGCATTCTTCACGCCGGGAATTGATTTTACTGCAACGGAATGTCCCATGGACATTCCTGGACCAAAATTCGTATATGTTATTCCACGCGGTGCCATTGCTTCGAACCAACATCGAATGATCGAATCAATTCCAGGATCCCATCCCGCAGAGAGAATTGAAACCGTATTGTTCTCTTTTGCAAGTCCATGAAGATATTTTCTCATCTGAGGAATTTCCTGATGGATATCAAAACTATCGACAGTGTTAATACCTAGCTTATGAACTTTTGTTGCTGTTTCTTTGATGAGACGAGAAGGGCAACTGAGGATTGCAACATCGACTTGTTCAAGTTCTTTTAATTCACTGACGATCTTTGTATTCGTAAGTGCAATCGGCTGTTTGTTGGTAAGGAGACATTTTGCAGAAACTATTTCAGGTACTTCGACTATTCCTATTAGATTCATATCCGGTTCGTTGAGAATTGATTCGACAGCACATTTTCCAACGTTACCGAAACCGACAATGGCAACATTTATTTTTTCCATGATTACTCCAAATGTAAATCCTTGTGAGGATTTTTAAGTGATTGTTGTTGGATGAATACACAAAGCGATCGGCAAGCGGATTCATTATGTTCTTTTATTATTTGTTCAATGCTTTCTTTGTTTTTTTGCTTCAGTGCTTCAATAATTTTTCGATGATCGGAGACAGATGAATCAATTCTGGATTTGAGAGAAAGGTAAATGTAATTATACCGAAGTGTCTGGCCACGAAGGTTTTTAATGAATTGCGAAATTTTTTTATTTCCCCCGGCATCACTAAGCAACTGGTGAAATTCAGCGTTTAAGTTGAGCAGTGTTCGATAATCTTTCCGTTTATCTTTTGCAGTTCTTTCCATCTCATCAGTAAGTGCGGAAAGTTCACCGATTGTCTCAATGGATATTCTATTGCAAGCAAGTTTTGCTGCTGCTGCTTCAAGAATACTTTTTGCGCCATAAATTTCTTCAACATCATGCTGTGAAATTT
>JANXZD010000349.1 GCA_025355705.1 Bacteroidota bacterium
TTCCGGCAAGCGTGTACATTGTATAGATATAAAATCCTCCCGCCCAAAGGAAGGATGGTTTGTCAATCTCACCGTATCGAGGAGATGATTCATTTGAATATCTGTACTCATACATTGCCGGAATTCCATTCGGACTATTCGCAATGCCTTCAATCGTCATCATTCGTTTCACAAATGCCAACGCTTCATCACTTCTTCCGACGGAATTCAACGCTAATGCAAACCAAGCATTATTGTGAGGCCACACGCCGCCATTGATATACGTGTATTCATCCCCTGCCTCATTTCCAGCTATTTTGAAATACTTGATCACAGAGTCTTTATGAAAATCTGCAGGCATAACAGCTCGAATACCGATATTGGGCGCCATTAGATCATTTTTCATTGACCCAATCATTTTTTGTGACCGCTCCTTATCAAGCAGATGATACGCCGGAGCAAGAAGCGAACCCATATACTTGTGTTTATCTTTTTCCGCACCATTATAGTTGATAAGAAAATTCAATGAGTCATCCCATAATTTTGAAACAAGCGCAGAACGCATTGCAATGGCATTTTTTTCTAACCCCAACAGTGAGGGATTGTTTTGATCGATCATTGACGCAATGAACAAATAATCTTCAATTGCACGGATGCTTAATGCGGTGATATATGTTCGAGATCCTTCTTTCCAACCAAGATCCCACCAATCGGGACGGAATGCGTGCATTAGATGATCTTCTCGTAATTGCGTCATTACTTCTGTAAGACTTTTTGTTATCAACGGATACAGTTGAAGAAGTGTCGTCGTATCCAAAGAATGACGAAGGTAACTTGCAGAAACCTCGATGAACCAAAGATGATTCCAATTTGACGGGGTACAGAATTCTGTCTTGAAGCCGTCATCCTTCCAATAATACGCGTGAGGAATAATGGAATCTTTTGCGAGCGATGCAACATAGAGCAGATCTTGCTTCACACGATTCAAATCATAATTTACTGCACCGAGATTCGTCATTAAAAGATCGTGTGTGAAAAAGAAATTGTATTCTGCCGGGCATGGCATCGGCACGATTTGTCCGTCAAGATAATGTGCATTGGATGTTAAAATCGCTTTCGACCATTTCATCGTCCGATCTATTGTCGAATCATTTGTGCGGAAGTACGTATCCGTTGATGATGTTGTTGCGACAAAATCATTGTAGAGTTCAACTTTATTTTTCCATTCTTTTGATAGAATGGAAATCTTTTTGTCAGTCTCCTTTTGGGTGGCACTGCCGATAATTTGGATTATCGTTAATGTATCACCGGGTTGAAGAGTCTTTGAATATTCATACGCTGCAACTCCGCGAGTTCTTTTTACATCCGCAGATATTTGTTTATCCGAAATCAACGAACTATCGATCCACTGACTTTTTCCATCATCCGTAACAGATAGCTTGTTGGCATCACTCCATATTTTCTCCGCCTTCTCACCATCATTCAAAACAAAAACTGATGATTTTTTTGTATCAGAGTCGGAAAATTGTGCAATGATCGATTGGCTTTCTGGATTATAGCTCATCATGGCGGAATCTTTTCTCGAATACGTTTGACAGGTGCGCAACGCTAATAAAAGATGAGAATATATTGTTACCTGTTGTGTATTTTTTGTTTCATTCTTCACTGTCAAAGAAACAACCATCGCCGGTTCGTTCAAACAAAATTCGTATTTTAATTGATATGAAACGAAAGCATCTTCATCAAAAAATGTCACCATGTGCGGACTAAGTTCGTAGCGCCACCCATCTCTTCCGATCCATTTTTTCTTTTCATTACCGATCTTGATCCCAATTGCAAGAGGACGCGATTCATCCCGTTTCCAATAGTCTGTGCTGAGATCAATACTGTTTGCAACCGGATAATAAAAACTAATGCGGGATGGTAACGGTCTGCTTTTATGGAATTCTACGCCGACATACGGTCCGCCAACTTCCACCTGACCATATTTTTTATCAAAAGAAAATATAAGCGGATTCACAACTTGTGCCGTCATCATTTGAGCGGCAAAAAAAATCAATATTGCAACGAGTAACC
Organism: Bacteroidota bacterium; assembly: GCA_025355705.1. GTDB lineage: Bacteria > Bacteroidota > Ignavibacteria > UBA10030 > UBA8401 > UBA8401. The sequence goes on from JANXZD010000349.1 coordinate 2,056, forward strand.
GTTTCATCGTACTGTGCTCCATGCTTCATCAATCGTGGGAAACGCTACGCGGGGGAATGTTCCTCCCGGTTTATAGAAAACTGTTTCAATTGCTCGCGGATCAGATTCTGTTGTTTTTGATAATCGTTGTAACAATTCTTCATTCATTGTGATGGAGTATTTTTGTTCCAGTGATTTGATCGTTTTAATCAGCAGCAATGTTTCTTCACTGGCGAAATAATCATTCTTCACTGATTCTCGAACAAGCGCAAATTCTATTCTCTTCCTTTTTGCATCTGCGTATTGTTTCTTATTAGTGTTGTAATACTTTTTGAGCACACTATCGGATGTATTGATTGTGCGGGCTAATAACGCACGCTGCGAGAGGTATAATAATTTTGCCTCCCATTTCTTTGTTTCGTTTGCAACAAAGGGAAGTTGATCCAATCCTCGCTTATATGCTTCTTCACTCAATAATTTATCCTGCACCATTTTCCAGATCGTTTTTTTGACGCTGGAATTGAATGCTTCCAGTGAATGGGTATCGAACTGAAACTGACGGATATCGTACCATTGAGCATAATTCCGAATCGTCATTGTTCTATTGCCAAATGTGACCAGCGGATTGCTTAAATATTTCCCTGAATTCTTGATCGGTTGTGCGCCCGCTTCAGTCATAAATGTGGAAGGGATATCCCATTTCACTTTCGTGTCGCGAGAAAGTCCTTTTTCCGCAAGATAGGCACGCAGAATATTGAATCCTTCGGCTTTGATGACAGGCGTATGTTGTTGCATTATATTTTTAACATACTGATCCGCCAATCCATCAGCGATTAATTTAGTGCGTATCTCTATCGCTTGATTCTTCAGTTCCGTAAATTCACTTTCAGTGGTGATCGGATTTTGTTCTGCTTTATCTAAACAAAAGGTATAGAATCCATCCTTCTTCTGAACCGGCTTGGAAATCTTTCCGACTTTCAATATCGAAACTATTTGGGCAAGTTCTGCATTATCCCGTTCAAGTTTCAATACTGTTGTTTCCAATGATCTGCTATCATCGGCCGTCGTTGAATCAATCTGGAGAGCAAACAGGGAATCGAACGATGCACCGGCAACGATCATTTTTTCAATTCGTTCCGATTCATTTTTTGCCTGTTTAAAAATCCACCGAAGCGAAATAGTGATCTTTGCTTTTCTTGTATCGTTTGCGATCTGCTCTTCCGACAACTTCACCTGCGAAAGGATATCCTGTTTGTACAATTGCTCAACCGCACCATCTTCTTCCAGTCCTTTTATTCGTTCCTTTACAAACTCCGCAGTGTTCAATCCGTTTTGTTTTGCTTCAAGTGCAAGAAGGCGTTCGTAGATCATATATTTCAAATGCTCACGAAGAGGATCGCGCCGGTGTTTTACAAAAGCGGGACCAAATTCAAAACTTGTCAGCAGATCATCTGCAGATATTTGATATGAACCGACAGTCGCGACAATCAACGAATCGTTTTTCGCCTCGAGAATGCCGAAGCAAACTGCAGCAATAAAGAAGAGCCGTTTCATCCTTTTACTCCCGATGAAACCATGCTATCGATGAAATACCGTTGGAAGAATGAATATGCGATGATGATCGGCAGAGCCAGCAGCGTTGCTGCTGCAAGTTGTAACCCAAGCAATGCTTCTGCCTGTCCGCCAATAGTGAACAGCGTCACGATCTGCGGCAAAGTCATTAATGTGCGTTCGCGGACGACAATAATGGGCCACAGTACTTCGTTCCAGCTTGCCATAAATGAAAGTATTGCCACGGTAATTACGACAGGACGTGAGAGTGGCCAAATGACTGCGAAGATAATTTTAAAATCCGAACAACCATCAATACGAGCGGCATCGATCAACGCCTGCGGGATGCTCATAAAGAATTGTCGGAACATCACAATGCCGAGCGTGCTGATCATTGTCGGTGCGATCAATGCCAGATATGAATCGGTAATCCCAAGTTTCACCATCAACACATATTGCGGAATGAGAGTTATTTGGAACGGGATCATCATAGTAAAGAGAATGAGATAATAGAGAGCGTTCCGTCCACGGAAGTTCAATCGCGCTAATGCGTATCCGATCATTGAACCGAATACAACGACCGAAAGTGTGGTAATAGATGAAACAAGAACGCTATTGAAAAATGCCCGGGCGATGGGAATCCGTGCGAATACCTGTTCATAATTTTTGAAACTGAAATTTGATGACCATAAACTGAATCCGCCGATCTCTATTTCCGGCTTCAATGATGCGGCAAACATCCATAAGAATGGATAAGCGAAGATAACAGCGCCAAGAATCAATAAAGAATATTTTATTATCTGTTTCATACTGTTGGATCCATCTCCACAGCTTTTTTCTGTATCATAATAACTGCAAAGATCACAATGGCAAAGATAAAACCAAGTGTGGCTGCATATCCCATATGATTAAAATAGAATGCCTGATTATAAATGTAGAGCACTGCGGACAACGTGCTTTGCATCGGACCTCCTCCGGTCAACACATACGGTTCGATAAAGAGAGAAAATCCGCCGATCGTCGAAAGGACAAGGACAACTACAATTGTTGGATTCAACAACGGCAATGTAATCGAAAAGAATTGCTGCACCCGTGAAGCGCCGTCCATATTTGAACTTTCATACAGTTCAGCAGAAATATTCTGTAATCCGACTAAAAACATGATGATATAGATACCGACATTCTTCCATGTTGCCATTATTGCAACAGAGGGCATTGCCATTTCAGGACTGACAATCCACGGAATTCTTGGTATGCCGAACACCATCAACAATTTATTCAGCAATCCCGAATCGAACGAATACAATTGCTGCCACAAGATCGTTACAACAACTCCAGAAACAACAACAGGAAGAAAATATATCGTTCTGAACACTGGGCGGAATTTTATCTTTGAATTAAGTAACAAAGCGAAACCAAGTGCAACAGTGATCTGCAGCGGGATATGGATCAAAAGAAATGTTAATGTGTTTATGATGGATTTGAAGAATAAAGGATCATTGATCAAGCGTTCAAAATTCTTCAAGCCAACCCACTGCATTGGGGTAACAATATCCCAACGATGAAAGACTAGAACGAGTGAAAAAACCAACGGGTATGCAACAAACATCAAAAAGAAAATGATGTACGGAAGCACTAACAGATACGCTGACCGGTCATATTTCACTTTATATTTTTTCATTTGTTCCAATCAACGATCACTTTTATTCTTTTTTGAGCAGACTGTGTTGCTTCAATCGGAGATTTTCTGCCATAGACTGCACTTGCTTCATATTCCTGCGAGATCGCGTCGAATATCTCTTTCAGATCCGGCGCCGCATCAACACTTCGTGTATACACTGCTTGCTGTGCGAATTCGATCATCATCGGATTTTTTTTGAAATAATCTGCAAATAATGGATTTGACAATAGATCAGACCGAATAGGAATCTGATTTGCAATCTCCAACAACATCAGATCATATTTTGCTTGAACGAGAAATTTTACGAATTCCCACGCTTCTTTTGGATGTTTCGTAGTACTGAAGATCGCTATATTCTTATAATCACCATAGGTATACACCGGTCCTTGATGATTATCCGGAACAGGGATAGGAGCAACACCATACCTAAGATTCGGTGCCATTGTTTGAAGGGTCGCAATCTGCCACGGACCTGCAAAGTTTGTCGCTTTCCGTTCAAGCAGGAATAGATCGCCTCCTTGAAAGAATGTGTGCGGGAAAAAATTCTCCGAATAACAAGTTCGGAAAAATTCCAGCACTTTTGATGATGCTGCTTGATCCAAATTCGGCTCGCCGTTCACGAAAAATGTTTTTCCATTCGACGCTGCGATATAGAAACAATAATAGTCGAACCAACGCTGCCACCAGATCGGACGAATATCCCGTTCACCCATCCAGACATCTGTCTGACCGTCTCCGTCAATATCGCGCGTGATTTTTTTTGCTGATGCAAAGAATTCTGAATATGTTCGCGGAACATTCGGCACCCCGCTTACTTCAAATAATCGTTTATTATAGAACATCATCACCGGGTTTGTTTTCCACGGCATCTGATAGAAATGACCATTCGGATCGCGCAGTGATTCAACTAGATCGTTTGGAGTTCTGCTCGTAATGGCGGAATCAAAATCAGAGAAGCGGTCGACATCGACCAATCCGCCCAAACGCGTAAATTCTGCAAGTGCACCCGGCCAAATATTCGAGCAAACATCAGGGGTGGTTCTTCCGGCAATTGCAGCAAGCAATACTTCTTCAGTGGATTGACTTACAGGAATCGGCTGCATCTTCACTTGGATCGTTGGATGGAGTCTATTCCAATCTTTTACGATTACATTGGCAAGTTGAACTTCTTGTGGATTTGGGGCAGGCCAATAGGTCAGGGTAACAACATCATTCGTGGTGGTTGTATCATTGGCATTCTTTTCCGAACAACCGATAACGATGATCGATACACAAAGAGAGAGTAAATATTTTACCATTAGAAAATAATAGCAAGAGAAATAACATTCGATGATTTTAAGCGACCATAATTGGAATATGCATAATCAAGCCCCGCAGCGATCCCTCCGCCAAAAAGATTTCCTTTGAATCCTGCTCCAAATGAAAGCCCACCTTCACTATCAGATAGACCCAATGCACGATACCCTCCGCGCAACGCAAGTGTTTTGAAGAACCCATATTCCAGTCCAAGATTGATGCTTTCATAATTATCACTTGGATGAAGGGCGTCGATAGCGACAGTTAATGATTGAGATTCAGAAGCAAATAGATCTGTTGCAATACCGAATTGAAAGTTCAACGGAAGCGACCAACTATCCATTTCGATGTTGACTGGAATACGATCATTGCTTCCCATTTTTTGTTGATCGATACGTTCAAACAAACGGGCATCCCGTCCACTCATTCGCATATCGGTACCGAAATTTGAGATGATCGCACCGATCTTCATATTATTGAAAAATTCGGTCGTATACAAAACACCGATATCCAATGCGAACGCCTGCGAGCTCATGTGCCAGATACTTTCCTGAACATATTTTCCGGTGAACCCGATCGAAAAACGATCGGATAAATTCTTTGCAAAATGAACACCAAGAGCAATACTCGATGCACTGAACAATTCTCCCGTCCCATCCGGTTTATCAATTGTCCGCACCGCCATATCAGCCATTGAAAGCGATGTAAAACTTATTCCCACTGTTCCAAATGAACCGACTGGGATTGCAACCGCAGAATAATCGAATCCCAGATCGGCGATCCAATTCATATGTGTGAAAACAACTTCGGTCTGAACTAACCGAGCGGCACCCGCAGGATTCCAATACAGACTGGATGCATCGTTTGCGACTGCGGAAAAAGCAGAACCCAATGCAACCGCTCGCGCACTTACAGGAATCTCAAGGAATGTCGCCGCCGTCGTTCCTGATTTGGACACATTCTTATTCACTGCTTGTGGATGGAGATCAAATATCACACAAACAAATAATATTGATACCATCATTGATCGTTTCATCATACTGTCATTCCTATTTAACGACCGCAAATTTGCCGATCTTTTCACCAATACCCGGTGCATCAACATGATAAATATAAATTCCGTAACTGATATCCATTCCATCTTTCGAGACAAGATCCCACGGCAACTGACCATTATCGATATCGACATCTTGCTGTAATATTTTTACAAGATTTCCGCTTACAGTATAAATTCTAATTGTACATTTTGCAGGAAGATTGATGAATTGAATGCGTCGTTCTCCTCTTCCCGTTCTAAAAAGATTTTGGGGTTCCCACGATGCAGCACCAACATACGGATTTGGAACAACAGCGACTTTATCTAGATCGGATTTCGCTCTATTACCATCGATGTTCGAACCCTTCATCTTGAACTGGAATGATTCTCCAGTACGAAATGGTTTTGTTGTTGCAAAAGTGTAGATGTCATTCGGCTTCGGAAGTTTCAACGGACCGGCAAGAGTATCAATAAACATTTCTATCTTCCATGCTGCACGATAATTTCCTTGTTGAGCAGGTTTTCCTAAACTATCTCCGGAAATGATGATCACTTTATTTCCCGGAGCAAGCGATGAATCATTCCGAGTATCCACAAGGATGAATTGTGCTTTTTTATTTTCTGTCACATTCCAAATCGTGAATTTTGTAGGGATCAATGCATCAAAAAACCCTGTCTGCGTTGATGAATCGACGATCTGATTGGAATATCTAATCTCATAATCTGCAGGATATTTTACTGAAACAGCTGAATATGCAGGATCGGTTTCCAATGAACTTACCTTGACGATCACATTTGAAATACCATTCTTCCAACCGGACAGTACAACATCAATTGAAGCATCATTTTTTACATAACCGATAAACCCATCGATTATTGCAGTCTCTTCGGGATTACTAACAATCGGTATATTTTGTTCCAGCACAAAACCATTCGTTTCATCACTGAGTGAGAATGAGGGTTTGATATTGTTTTGGAATGGGGAATTATTCTGAAATTTGATTCGGTACATGTGACCGGATTTGACTGAATCCGGATTAAGCACTTCAATACCAAAACTTCCGCTTGCTGGTCCCGAGTGAAGAATTCCACCATCTACGCCGGGAGATACGTACCCTGCTGACGGAGCACGGGGAATGACAACAGCAGTATTGATATCCGGTTTTGAGTTTCCGCTCAAATCGGTTCGGATGATTGCCGTACATTCGGACGGTGGAATGCCGTCATCTTTTCCATCAATGGTCCGGACATAAAATCCCCGATCGTAAGATACTACGGCATAATAATATGTTTGGCCGTTTTGTACATCGTTATCAATGTACGTATGACGTAAACCCGAGTCGGTTCCAAGATCGAATTTCACCCCATTGATATCGAGCGGATGCAATCCTTTGATACTGTCCACAAGGTCGAATTGCGCAAGAGGTTTACGGTATGTCACCTTACCGTATGCATCGGTAATAACAAGATTCTCTAAGAAACTCGATTCAGTACTGCGATAGATCCTGTATCCTTCAAAATCAAATTCTTGAAGGAACGGATCATACGATTGTTCGGCATGACTGTCCCAGTACAATGTTACTTTGTGGTTTCCCGGAACAGCAACAACCCGTGGTTTATCCGGCGGTTTTGCAAAACGATAATTCGCATTATAGATCTGTTGAACAGTTTTTTTTCGACGGATCAGATCATTCCGATCATTACCGAACAGCAGTGCCATTGAGAATCGTTCCGTCTGCAATTTTCGCAACGGAAATAAATTTCCGGGAAAACCTTTTTGTGAATTGGGACGAGCTCCTGCTGAAAAATACATTCCAAGATTTACATCATTCAATTGCTGAAGGCCGGCTGTATCGGTCGGTGTTGTTAACACATTCCAGTTCTGTTCATCATTGGTTAATTCGTAGAAGTGAACTGGGAAAATATTGAATCCTGTTAGGCCGATCTGGTCGGATTCATCTTTATCCAACGCACCGAAACTTGGCTCACCCTGTTCCGGTTTTCCGTCTCCTTGACTGCCGTCAGCATCAGGTCCGTTGTAATTCGGATCGAGTGGTGCAAGACCGTCAGATCCAACATCATCATTCAGCGGTTCGCCTTCATCCCAAATACCATTTGCATTAAGATCGGTGAATCCGCGCCAGTTTGCATTTTCGTCACCAGTCCACCAATATCCCTGCTGCACAGCGGGCAGGTCATCAAGTTTTGTAAAATTATAGAACTTCAAAAATTTCGCTGTATTGATTTGCGCAGTCAATGCTGCAATGACATTTGCTTTTCCTACGATCTTTGTTCCCGCATTATTTTCTCTACTCTCGTCAATGATACCATCGTCATCATCGTCAAGACCTTGCGGCAATCCAAGTGAATCTTTAGTAATGCCCGGACTTTCCAGGAAAGCATAACCGGCAACTCCAACGGGAGACCAATTTCCCGGCGAACCAATTCCATCTCCGTCAAATGCGTACGCGATATCCAATTCTTTATCGAACAATCCTCTGTCGTCGCTCGAATCGTCGGTACCGCCGATTCCCCAATCAATGTATTGCGCAAAAACAACTTTGGAATAATCTTGCTGTGCAACATTGGTGATCTCGTAGTACCAAAAAATAACATCGGCGGCAAGAACCTGCGACCATTGAAAACCTCTGACCGCCACCTGCAATCCTAATCCGCCGCGCGTTGTGTCCAACGGATTTGGAAAATATTGGTATTGCTTGTCCGCGGCATCATCGATACGAAAATATGTTTCGAGATCTGCATTCAGAATTCCACGACCAAAAAATCCGTTCCAGAGCCCGTTCCAATCCGTTGATCGGTCAGGCCATCGAGAAGGCCACGTTGAAGATTTGTTGCTCATTGCTGGTTCATCCTGAATTGCGTTCGCATATCCGGGAAGAGGCTCCCATCCCCATGGAATTTTTGATACGGGATCTTTTCGGATAAATTCACGGTAGTTCGTTTCAAGGGGATGAATGATATTGTTGTTCTTGTCTTTTGTTTCTGCCTGAACGATCACTGCAACACCATCAAGATATTCGTGTCCTGTTCCTTTCGGCCATTCACCGGATGGATGGTTGCCGTGAAATCCTATCTCCCCGTGATTATAGAAAAGGGTCCGGACAAGATTTCCGTCTAAAATTCCTTTTTTTGTATAGACAATATTTCCTTTATTTGGATCGATAAAATATTGCTGCGCACTCAATGAAGCCACAACAATCATTGTGTAAACAAAAAGAAAAAATATTCGACACTTCATCGTATGAATCATAAAAACCATTTATTAGAGAATAAGTTCAACACCAACCACGATCTGTCGTGGTGCAGAATAAAAATCAGGGCGTGTATAATATTCTTCGATCGAATTGATACCGCGTGGACGCCCTGAATATCCCGCTTGAACACTGTAATTCGCACGACCGGTATCAGTAAAGACGTTCAACTCATTTTCGGTATCGAACAGATTATAGATCTTTGCAAAGATACTCAACGAATAACCGTCAAGCGATACATACTTTGTTGCATAGAGATCAATGGTATAAACCAGGGGTCGCGTTTCGCTGTTGATCAATCCCGTTCGTTGATTTTGCAATGCAGGTGTATATGGAAGTCCGCTTCCGAGTCTGCCGATGGACGTGACGATAAAATCATCCGGTTGACCAAATGTGGCCGAGATATTGAGAGACTGTCTCCGGTCCCAATCCAACGATGAAAGCTGACGCTGACTCTCCACCGGCGGATCAGATTGATTGTCGATGAACACGGAGTTGGGATCCGAAGCATTTCCTTTCGCGATCTGGAATGTATAATCGAGCGTTGCACCAAATCCATCGCTCAATCTTTTTTCTACAGAAATAATAAATCCACGAGTGTTCCCATAATCCTGATTGACATATTGCGAATACTTATTCCCATTCCCGATATCGAATATTTGTGTCCCAATAAGATTACGGACGTCTTTATAATACACTGTCAGATCGATTCCAACAAATTCCGCAACCTGCTGCTGCAGTCCAAGTTCGTATGCGACGGTCCGCTCCGAACGTAATCCGGGATTCCCAACCTGAAACGATTCCGTTGCGTTGATGTTGTATGAAGGATTCAGATACATCAGATCGAACTGCGGTATCTGGAAAAAATGCCCATACGATAAATGAAGCACACCTTGATCGGTGATGGGAAATGCGAGACCAAACCGCGGGCTCATTTGAAATTCAGGTTCGGCAGATTTTTGAGCAGCAACTCTGCTTAATTTAAGTTGTTCGGCCAACACTTTCGCTTTCGAATCAAAATAATCGAATCGAAGCCCGATGTTCATAATAAAGCTTTCTGATTCCAGTTTGTCCTGAGCATAGAATGATCCTTGAATAGGATGAAACATAACACTTGCAAATTCCGAACGACCGAAATAGACAGGACGTGCAGTGAAATTTGTCGTTTGGTCGTTCAAAATACCGAAGTTATTGATCCATAAACGATAGACCTTTCCTTCAAATCCTACTTTAATCTGATTCCTATTATCGATCTGGCTGACAAAATCAGCTTTGCCTAACCAATATCGAAGTTCCCGATGAAATTGAATATCCTCGGCACCGCCGGTGAGAAATGCTGAACCGCTTGATTGGATCTTCCGTGTATAGACAGGAAATTTCGGATCAGAAGGATCTTCAAAAACATACGATTCTTCTTTTGTTCGATACCATGCAACATTCAAATCTGAAAATGTTTCAGAACTCAATACATTCACATAGTTGATACTTGCAAGAGTTCCTGATGAGAAATTCTTGTAAACACCATCCGGATTGTATTTATATTGATGGTTATAATCTTTCCAGTCACGCTGTTGCCCTAGATAAGAAAATCGAAATTTATCAGATCCAAATGCGCGTATCGTGATCTTACCCTGCATCGTATAACGATGTTCAAAATTCATTGAAACATATTGATCGTTCCCTGTTGAACCGCGATACCATTGTGAAGGGTCGTTTGAACTGAAATTCGCAGAATCATTCGGATTAAAAATCCTTCTGCCATATAAGAATCCGTCGTTCGAATATTTTCGACCTGATAAAAAGAATGTCACATCAGAACCGCTGATCGGTCCGCTGAGTGTTCCTTGAAGATCATAAATGTCCAATGGACTGATATGATTGTAATCCTCTGTTGGCTGCTGCGGTGTTGTCAAATTTCCTCGCTGAGCTGAATCGGGATTTAAGAACATATTCTTTCTGCCGCTCACATAATCTCCGGAATAGGCAGAGATGCTTCCATGAAATTTTTCGGTTCCATCTTTCGTTACTTGATTTACAATTCCGGACATTGCTTGCCCGTATTCTGCGTTGAATGTTCCGCTAATGACCTCGAGTTCTTGAATTGATTGATTCTCTGCACTCACTCCCGCACCGCCGGAATATGAATCGCTAACCGGTATTCCGTCTATTAAATAGAGAACTTCACCCGATCGACCTCCGCGAAAATGTCCTTCAACCACACCTGCTTGTAAACTTACCAATCCTGCAACATCTTCAACCGGAAGTGCTTTGATCTGATCCGCACTGACTTTAGATGATGACGATGTAAGGTCTTTTTGAACAATTGGACGCTGTGCGACGATAAGAACTTCTTGATTAAGTTGAATGGTCTCATCGGATAATGTAAAATCGATCCGTGTTGTTAGATCGACCGATACTTTTATTTGTGTTACCGTTACCGAACGAAAACCGATTGCAGAA
>JANXZD010000364.1 GCA_025355705.1 Bacteroidota bacterium
AAATACACATGAAGGTTTTAGATATAAAAAAATCCTGTCTAGACAGGATTTTTTTATATCTAAAACCTTCATGTGTATTTTTACAGGAGATATTGACTTTTGTACACATTTTAGTTGATTCTACCATTCACATGCTTTGAAGGATCAATGATCGCTAAACTTGAATTAATTACTGCAGCGTGACATGTTGAACAGTCCGCGGTAACAGCGGCCGATGTATGTCCGGTTTTTGGAAATATCTTTGCTTTCCCTGTTTTGGTCACATCACCGTGACATGATCCACATTCCGCAACAGTACTGCTTGTATCATTCCATGTTACGCTCAAATTATTTCCACCACTGAAATTACCATGGCAATATGTATTAGCGCAAGAAACATTCGTTGCATTGTACGATGCAGTCGAGACAAAGAAAGCAGATGTTGTATCAAATCTTATTTCTGCACGACTTGTTGCGTCAATATGTCCTGGAGATAAAACTGCCGTTGGAACTTTATGACATTCATTACAGGCAATTGCCGCGTGAAGTGTACCGCTCAACAGATGTTTTTGATGAGCACCAACTCCACGGAATGTTGGCGAAACATTACCGGTAAGATCTTTTGGCGGCGCAGCATTAACACTTCCGTGACACGTTGTACAATTTTCCGGTCCGGCTGCTTTATTATGACATGCCGACGTATTGCATGATTGACCTGTCGTTCCGCCCGAATAATCCGATCCATGACACGTCTGACATAATTGTATATCATAATTCTTTGTTTGAATGTACTTTGCGTGAAAGTTCGCTGATGTCGGATCCTTAAAGCCTTCACCATGAATTGAGACTTTGCTTTGAACCAACGGTGTATCATCTTTTCGTTCACTGCAACCGAACAGACCGCTGAGAATAATTGCGACGGTGGAGAATAACATTATTTTTTTCATTGGACTTTCGCTCCGTGACAATATCCGCAAAAATTTTGTCCTGCTTTTCCATTTGGTCGTGCATTAGGATCGGTATGACAGACGAAACAATTTGCAGCGATATCATCATGCCATTCGCCTTTTACCGTTTTCATAAAACCAGTTACGTGTGTGCGTGGATTTGTATTTTTAATTCCATCATTGTCAACGTGGCATGTAATACACGTTGGATCTCCACCATCAGCATCATGACAGCCCGCGCATTGTTGAATGTCGCGCTTTGCTAATTGGGCATGAGTTCCTCCGCCGGTTCCAACTCCAATGGTGGTGAACCCTGCTTTTTCATGGCTTGTTGGCATCGATCCGCCGAGTGCAACACTTCCATTCATATGACAGTCGCTGCAGAATGTCTGTTGACGATGACATGTTTGACAATCAGATGCGCGACCCTTTGCATCAATACCGTGTGTAAATTTATAATTAATGTCGTGAACATTCTGACCCGAAAGCGCGGCCGGCTTATCGTTGCCGAATTTTCTGGGAGATAACATTCCGGTTTTTTCAAACTTAGAAAGTGTTGTCAGGTTCGTTCCATCATGACATTCCATACACGATGCTTCCGAGTGACAGCTTTGGCAATTTGCGTCAAACGTACGTCCATTCATCACTCTACCGTGCTCGCGTTTGAAATTTGCTGCAACGTGCGATGCGGGACGACGAGTCGTCATATTCGTATGACAAGCCTCGCATTGATTGGTAGCTTTCACATTATTATGGCACGTGTTGCACGTTGCCATTGAAGGAATGTGCTGAGTAGCGGTTGTATTTGCCTTATCATCATTAATTCCAGCATGGCAGGTAATACATTCAACTTTTTGGTCGACAATATGTTTGTTGTGGCTGAACAAGATTTCCCGCACCGGATTTGGCAATGCAACAGGATTATTTTCATCCGTATGACAGAAGCCGCATTTCTCATTCACTTCCTGATCATGACAGGTTTGACATTCGGTGTGTGTAGGAAGCATTTTGTCTGAAGATTTTTTGCTCAATTGTGCTGTTGTATGGCAGGTTACACACTCAGCACCGGCTTCGGCATGTTTGCTGTGCGAAAATTTTATGGTATTCTTATTGTCCGCTTGATTGTCCTCTTTCGCCACTGCGCTTCCGCGACCGAAGATAACAAGAGCAATCACCACAGAAATTATCGTTGCTATATAGAGATTTTTTTTCATCATAACCAATTCAACTTTTCGCTGAACCAATAGTTAATTTTTAAGAATATTCGCATATCGCTTTTGTATTGCGGAGTGCTCATCCATTGTATTTGAAGATCGGTCGAAAGCGTTTGCAGAGGACGATAGACAACACCAAATGTTCCGTTAAAAACTTTGCTGGCAGGATCAACTTTATCAAGTTTATAGGTTGCAAATCCAATAGCACACATTGGTGTGAATGTTCTCTCCATCATCGGATATGTTGCTTGAACTGAAACACCATTCAATTCACCGGCATAACCAAAGTTCTGTGTGTATGTTGCAGAAATAAAATCATATGCTCCGCCAACAACCACTCGCTGACTGCTTTCGTCAACATAATTAACATTTGCAAAACGTGCAAAGAGAAATGTTTTAGACATCGGACGATATTCTAAACCACCTTCAATTTCTTTTGTGCTGTTGATATTAAAAACCGAAAAGATGGAATTATACGCAAGACGAGGTTGACGGAAAATATACTCTGCAGTAACATTTAATTCTTTCATAACGCCGACGCGAGTGAATCCTTGTACTTTAGAAATATCTTTAGACAAAATATCATAGTCCGTTTTTGCCTGGACCGAATATACTTGTCCGTGCTGATATTCAACATCAATGGAAGCAAGTTCTTCTTCGTTTGGTCTACTGTTAATAACAATGGAATATGGGTTGAACAACGAATCCATCCGAAGTGCCGCATATGGTTTTCGTTCCCACCGTTTATTCATATAACTTACACCGACAACACCATCCTCAATCGGTGCATAGGTCACTTGACCTCCGAACAGTCCATTTGTTCCAATATAATTCTTTCGGATTTCACGGGATTGGATCACATTACTTCCTCCGTATCCATGAACAACGAGAGCATTACCAAAAAATCTCGCCGAACCGGAAATACCATCGATCAATCCGCTGCCGACACCGGCAAAAACAAATTGGCGGCCTGCAGAAATATCTGCATGACCGCCAATGTTTTTCACCTTCATCAGAAAGGAATTAACGCGCAATTCGGGATCCGTTTGAATTGTTGAACCAAAATCATTTGACACAATCGCGTTCATATTGAAGGAGTAATCTCCGGATGCAGCGTTGAAATACACATTCTCATATGCACGAAGATACAATACTTTAGCAAGGGCAGAATCCCTTCCTTCAAAACCATAGAACGACGTTGTCAATCGTCCCGTCGTCAGCTGCGCCAAAGCACTTGCTGAAAGCAGAACCAAACCGATGAAAATTTTGCGAAACATTGTTAACCTTTCGGCATTGGATGTTTAATTTCTTCCCACATTTTTTTGAAGTTAAACTCTTTTGCATCGTGCATTTTATTTGCACCATGGCATTGTTTGCAGGTTTTTTCATCCCCTTTCAAAAAGCCGGCTGCAATTGCCTTCTCTTTATTTTCAGGTTTGTTGTGAATCCCTTTGTAAGCAGAAGCAGCACCATGGCATGCTTCACATTGAACACCCATTTCAACTTTGAATGATTTTTCGACTGCTTCACCAACACCGGTTGAATGGCATTCCAAACATTCTTTTGCTTCGGTTGCTGCAACTTTTAATCCTTTTACTTTAACAATGCCCACTGCTTTATCGCTTTTTAGTGATTCAAAAGCTCCGGCATGTTTTGATTTTTTCCAAACTTCAACTTGCTTCCCTTGTTTCGGTAAATTGTGACACGCACATGTATTCACCCCGACAAATTTATTTTGTGATATCAGAGGAATTGCAAAGATTAAAACAATAAATAGAAGAGTGTATCTTTTCATTTCAAACCTCCATTGTTATTGGTTGTAAATATAATAAAAATATCAGCAAATATGCGACAAACTATGTGCCGAAAGAAAACCTAAAAATTGTTGATTTTTACATCATTTTTTAGGTTTTCTTCCTACGAATGGGAAAACCGTATTCAACTGCTTTGCAAAGATAGGAAGTTTCAGATAATGTCATCTATAAGCGGTTATCCTTCATCTTCTGCTGAAATACATTATTTTTCTTGTTTCAGGATAACAATTTCGGTCTTACGATACTTTTATCCAATCCTTTTCTTAATGGTCTCGTTTTGCGATACGATAGCAACGAAATCAAAAATTCTTACCAATCCATAAAAAAAATCTCTTGATGAATGTGATCAATCAAGAGATTTTTTAATAACTAATGTTATCCTTTGGGAGGAATTGGATGTTTAATTTTATCCCACATTTCTTTGTAATTAAATTCTTTATAACTAGGACTTTCGCTGTTATGACACTTCTCGCATAACTTCGGATCGTCTTTGCTGATATTCAGACCAGCAGCAATTGCTTTTGGTTTATCTTTCATAACCGTTACTGATTTGTAATCAGAACCCGGTCCGTGGCACACTTCGCATTGAACGCCATCTTTCATATCAAATTTTTTATCGAACAATGATGCATCCAATCCATACCCAGCAACATGACATTTCAAACATTCCGGTGATTCTGCTGCCGGTTTAGTAAGACCTTTTGCTTTTGCAATTGCATTGGCCGTATCCGAAGTCAATATTACAAATGCTTGTGAATGTTTGGAAGCTTTCCAGATATCGAATTGCTTTCCTGCTTTTTCTGTTTTATGACACATTGCACACTGGCTTACGCCAACATACTTATGTTGTGCCATCAACGGAAGTGCAAACAAGAGACAGCACAGCGCTAATAGCAAATGCAGTTTTTTCATAGTTGCTCCTTTAGGTTTTAGTTGTATGGTGATAGGATAAGGACTGTTTGTTATAATATCTAAAAATTGATTGTACAAGATCAACGTTCTTCCGCTTGTTTTTTTTCAATCCTTCTAATATATACAAATAATACTATAGCGAGTAAAGACATAATCAACGTTGATATACCTAATCCGATGCGACGGAAATAATATTCATCCACAGCATCTTTCGCTTCGGTCTTAGCAAATAACGTTGCTTCCATTCCTTTATCAACCACTTCTCGAAACTTCCCTTCGTTGAATGCATGGACCATTGTTCTCATTTGTAAATGTGCCTGCTTTGCATCGCGCAATTTAAATTTAGCATCGGTAACTTCCATGCCTTTTTGTTCGGCTTCATTGACAAGCGTGATGGCTGCACTTCCTGAAATATCCAAACTATCCACCATCTGGCGCATCGCCTTTGCAACTGCATATCCTTTTGGATTTTGATTCTCTTGATGGCATCGACTGCAGACCGCTTCTGTTGTTACGCCGATCAATTTGTCGGTCGCCGCAACAATTTCATGATTGCTATGACACGTTTCGCATTCAGGAAGTTTGCGATCATCAAACGCTTTCTTATGCGGGCTTGCCGAGAACAAATCTGCGTTCAATGCATGGCATGTTCCGCACACTTTTGAGACCGATTCAACACCTGGCGGCGTTGCACCATGGTTGCCGTGACAGCTATTACACGAAGGAGCACCAACATCATGCTTCTGAAGCAATGCAACACCATGCACGCTCTTTGCGTACTTCTCATATTGATTCGTCGGAATTTTATACTCTTTCATATACTGTGCATCGCTGTGACACTTTGAACATGTGCCCGGCAAGTTCACCGCATAGACTGATGATTTAGCATCTTTCGATGTACGAATATCATGACTGCCGTGACAACTTGAACAGACTGCCGGCTTCGGATCACCTTTACCATTTTTCACACCGTGGACACTCGACCGATATTTTTCTCCTTGATCAATTGGCAGTGATGGATTGTAGGTGCGCATAAATGTTGCACTTGAATGACACTTCGTACACGTCTTCACAACATTCAACGGATAGACAGGAGATTCGGGGCTTTTCACGGAAACAATTCCATGGGCATTATGGCATGTAATACATTGAGCAATATGTTCTTTTCCTGTTGTCGAAAGCTTTCCATGAGCACTTGTTTGAAGATTATTCCATTGATTCGTTGGCAGCGTTGAACCATATTTTTTCATTTTATCAGCATCGGAATGACAGCGGGCGCACGATTGTGAGATCGCATCCCCTTTCGGCACTCCTTTGTATCCTTCTTTTGGATTCATCGCAGCTTCCATCTCTTCCATCTTCGAATTTCCGCCGTGGCAATCTGCGCAGGATATTCCCTTTTTGAAATGGATATCATGTTTAAATAGTTCCGAAGGCTTATCTCCAACAACATTGGTATGACACGAAACGCACTGATCATCGGCAACAAGATTTACGCTGAAGAACAGTATTGATGCTGCAACGCATCCGAATAAAAAATATTTTTTTCTCATGCGAGCCATCCGATGATCGTAAAGAGGATAATATACATCACCACAAACAAACCGATGTAGTTGATAAAACGATTTCGTTCACCTCTTGAGCTTTGTCTATCCCAAAATGGAACCATCATCCATAAAAAACCAGCGGCTCCAAAGACTAAGACTCCAAGTACTTCACCATCAATGAATCCAATTTGGGCGGGAATGTATTTCAATGTTTGGAACATGAAAAGAAAATACCATTCCGGTTTTATCCCAGCCGGAGCCGATGCAAATGGATCAGCCTTTGTTCCCAATTCCCACGGGAAGAACACAGCGAGAATCGCCAACACATTTAAAACAATGAGCCAGAATAACATATCGCGAAGGAGGAAATTCGGGAAGAACGGCATGGTCTTCCGTTCCTTTTCAGGAGTTTCTGCATAATGTAATGGTTCACTCATTCCTTGTCGATTCACAAAAAGCAAATGTGCACCAAGCAATACGGTAAATATGCCGGGAAGGACTGCAACATGGAATCCAAACAGACGTGAAAGTGTTGCACCAGTTACATCATCGCCGCCGCGCATAAATTGCAGGATTGGTTTTCCGACTATCGGAACAACACCCGTAATTTCCGTTCCAACTTTTGTTGCGAAAAATGCAAGCTCATTCCACGGTAAAAGATATCCAGTAAATCCGAAACCGAGCAAGAGGAACAGCATCAACATGCCGGTCAACCATGTCAGTTCACGCGGTTTGCGGTATGCTTTTTCAAAAAAAACACTGAACATATGAATCATCGTCGTCAAAATAAATAAATTGGCAGTCCAGCTATGCAACGATCTGATGAGCCAGCCGAATGCCACTTTTGACATGATGAATTGAATACTTTCAAAGGCAAGCTCTTCACTACCTTTGTAGTACATCAATAATAAAATACCGGTAACCACTTGTATGATAAAAAGAAATAATGAAACGCCGCCAAAGTAGTACCAAATGGAATGGCTGTGAACAGGAACATATTTCTTCGCCATGAATTTAATAAGGTCTTGAAGCTCGAGGCGTTCATCAACCCATGCGTATAATTTTTTTAATGTTGGTTTCATGATAGTTTAGAAATGGATACCTCCTCTCCTTGCACTGTAACTCTGAACTCATCCAACGGTCTCGGCGGTGGACCGGAGACATTGCGTCCATTAAGATCGTATTTACCGTTATGGCATGCACACCAAATCATTCCAAAGTCTTTTCGATACTGCACGGTACATTCAAGATGTGTACAGACGGCAGAAAACGCTTTAAATTCTCCTTTGGGATTGCGAATAAGGATTACTGGTTTGGTGCCAAATTTTATGATTGAACCACTGTCGTTAGCAAAGTCTGCAATCTTACCAGCTTTAACACTATTGACGACAACTTCGGCTTGTTTTGGAGGTTTAAGGTAGGATAGAACCGGGTAAATGACAGCTGCTAACCAGGCAAACGTTCCTCCGACCAGAGCGAACTTTAAAAAATCTCTTTTATCTTGTTGAACATGCGGATCAGAAATATCCGACATAAAGCACCTCCATTAGTGATTAGCCATTATCGATAATAAATCTTTAACAATACATTAATTTTTCCGCTTGTCACTGAAAAATATTCTATTCCTAATATTCTCCCATGTATAAGTATTTTTTAGAGTGAATCAAATCCTATCGGTATAAAATCAGTTTTGCAACAGACACCTTTTATTGATTGCCGTGACACTCACTGCAATTCATTTCTTTCCAAGCATCACCAATATCGACAGGATGTTCATATTTTATACCATCAAGTGAAATATGTAGTTCCTTTTTATCCAATTTTTGGGCAAGAATAATATGACAAGTGTTACAGTCACGAGAGAGCACCTTCCCATTATCACCCACATGCTTGCCATCATGGCAGCGAAAACAACCGGGCGAATACAAATGGCCGATATTGTTCGGGTAATTTTTCCACGAGACACGCATTTCCGGGAAAAAATTACGGCTGTAAATTTTCTTAATCCGTTCGACACTGCTATCGATATCCGTTTTCATTGAACGCGCTGTTTCGGGATACCGTAACGTATACTGTTCTCTGACAAAAATGCCAATACTGTCCAGTGCTCCCTGCTCGGTTGCATACGCACCACCCAACGCTGCGACAGAAATTGATTTTGCCGACGGCAGTTTCGGATTGATCCATCCGAGCTTCATCGCTTCGTTTACTGTTTCATTCGGAGTGCGATAAATATGTGTTGGACGGTTATGACAATCAATACAGTCCATACGACGAGTTTCTGCATTCTTTAATTGTTCTTCTTTAAAAGAATCGTCCGTGGTTTTATACGTTACAATTTTCCCGCTTTTCTCATAGACCTGAACCACGGGAATTACCTGCCGCTGACTGTCGGTAGCAGCGTACATTATTTTATTATTGATGTTCATATGCCAGTGAATACCAGATGTGGGACCCGTTTCTGTATTCCCGCCGCCGATCTTCAGAAGAAGATTCATCCACCATGCAGTATTTTTTTCATCGGAAAGGTAATATGTTTTTTCTACCTGCTTTTCTGCAAAGAAATGTTTTGGCCAATGACATTGTTCACACGTTTGCTGCGCCGGACGAAGATTCCGAACCGGAGTTTCTATCGGTCGATTATACTTTTTAAATAAAACTGAATACACCTGATAAGCGCCGGATAGTTTTGACTTCACATACCAGTCTGCACCAGAGCCGACATGACACTCTGCGCACGAAACACGGGCATGAGGAGAATACATATACGCCGTATATTCCGGTTTCATCACTGAATGGCATGTCATACCGCAAAACTGAACTGACTCAGTATACTCGTACATCTGGAAACTCCCGAACGCGAGAGCCACAAGGAATAATAATGTCAGCATCGAGACAAACCCGAATACGGTGCGATGATGCGGATTATTAAAATTGATGGCGGGAAAATGGTGCTCAATTCCGCGTGCATGCCGACGCAGCCACCATTCTCGAAGAATACCTCCAAGTGAAACTGCCAACCCAAGGATTAAAAACATCGGCAGAATGATAAAGGTAATTATACCGATATAACCACTTCCGCTGCCCGAAAAATAATCGAGCACCATAAGGAAGATGCTAAGAAAAATACTGATACCGGCGATTGCCGCACCAATCAGACTGATCGGATTAAAAAATGATTTTGGAATAAATCTGCGCATCGAATGTATCCTTAATTCTTAATTATTGATAATTGAAGATCATAGCATAGATAATCCAAATAACGATACTAAATCCAATAGTGAGTGCAGTCCAGCCAAACACTTTAATTGCACGGATCACGATTGGTTGATACGGCTCAACGAGATGCTGTTCGAGTGTTCCATTCTTTACATGCTCTTCATATTCCGCCGGTTTGTCACGTTTCAATTCTTCCACCGACATTCGGCCAGAGAAAACAACGATATCCATCGGGAATTTCTCCGGACGCAAATGGGTGTTGAAGAAATGGATCGTAAAAATAAACCCGGTTGCCAGTAATGCTTCGTCACTATGAATGATCGTGGCAACGTTGATCGCCCAACCTGGCAGGAAGTTGGTAAAGAATTCCGGGAACCAGAGCGTTGCGCCGGTCGAGCCGATCACAAAGACACCCCAGAAGACTGCAAAATAGTCGAATTTTTCCCAATATGTCCATCGTCCATATTGAGGACGAGGACCTTTTCCGATGAACCATTTGATCGAAGCGATCGCATCCATCAGATCTTTCTTCATTGGTATGAGAGAATCTTTTCCGAAGAGAAGATTTTTCCATGTCCCGAACTCTTTCTTTCTTCTTCTGATCAAGTCATAAATATGTGTTACAAAAATACCGATCAGAAAAAGAGCTGCTACACGATGCACATATCCGGCAGATTCAAATCCTCCAAAAAATCTCGACACGACGCCAGCCCATCCGGTGTATGAGAATTTCAACGTCATGCCGGTCAGAGCAAGTGAAATAAAACTGACTACCATAATGATGTGGAGAATCCGGTTCAGTCTGCTGAATCGCTGATACTGCGGTTCATTTGCATGCTCGCGTTCAACCTTCACATGCTCTTTTCTCATCTGCCATGCACGCGGCAACCAAAGTATGGTGTGCATCCCAAAGATTGCAAATGTTCCGACGACAAGAGAGGTCATCGACCAAAAAACCCAGAAAAGAATCGGATACTTTTCAGGATCATGGTGCGTAGCATGGGTCAAATATCCGGCAAATCTTCTATTCGCACCCGGATGACACTTCTGACAAGTCTCTACAACATTTTGCCGGCTTAAATGCGATGCCGGATTTGCGATCGGAAGGATGTCGTGAGAACCGTGACAGTCGTAGCATTTCGCCGTTTTCGTATAACCAAGTTTCGCAACTTTTCCATGATATGTTTCAAAATATGTTGCTGCAATTTTATCGTGGCATTTTCCACAGGTCGTCATCACGCCAAGTTTGAATCCTGTTGCATCTGTTCGATTTATAGTATGCGACGTATGGCAGTCGTTACAAACCGGAAGAGGTTTATCTGATTTTGAGATCAACGTAGAGTGTATACTCTTTTCAAATTGTTCTTGAATTCCATGGTGACACTTACCGCAGGTTGCAGGAAGATTTTTTGCATTGACGCTCGACGAAGAATCTGTTTTAGGAAGCTCTCGGTGAGTGGTATGGCAATCCGTACACTTTGCGGTGACCGTCAATCCACTTTTTACCAATCCTTTTCCGTGGATACTTTCCGTGTAATGTTTAATGATGTCGTGTTCCGTACCGGTATAGCGTAATGCCGCCTTCTTCCCTTCTTGATGACAACGTGCACACAACGT
>JANXZD010000401.1 GCA_025355705.1 Bacteroidota bacterium
CGATAATGTTTTTTTTGGGTTAAGTTCTGATACTGTATTCTCTGCACCAAACGCCTATCGAGTATTTTATAGTTTCCCAATTGCAGACGCAGTTACAGCGCAATTAAAAACAAACCTTCCTATAGCAAGTCGCCCAGATAGTATATTTTTAAAAGTATATGGTAATGGAGGCGGGCATACACTAAAAGTATTGTTTACAGATAAAAACGGTGAACAGTTTTATATTATATCACCTACAATAGTCAACTGGAATGGATCGTGGCAGAACGTTGGCTTTAAAATGGTCAATGCTAAACCGGTAACGTCTGGTACTCTTGATTATCCAATCACACTGAATGAGATTCAAGTTCTATTGGGAAAGAATAATCCAATAGGAAATAAATCAATTGGAACACTTTTCATTGATGATATCAATGTTCATTATCCAAACCGCACTGTTGCGCCTCAAGTGTTATTCGATTTTAATGCTTCTGGGATTACGGGATGGCTGCAACCATATGGTGTTGGAAGCGGACAAACTGTCGGCATCACCACTCTGTCAAAACTTGAATATTCAACTGAGCATCCGTATGAAGGAAGCGGCTGTGGAAAATGGACGTTCATTGATAATGCCGCTCTCTCAACAAATTGGAACATTCGAGTTTCTCGTACAACAAGCGCTGAACTTGCTGACATGCTACGAGGAAGTTATATCGGAGCGTGGGTTTGGGCTGACGGTAAATTAGGGATTACAATGCGAACAGTAATTCGCGGGGGTGCAACCGGACT
This sequence comes from Bacteroidota bacterium, assembly GCA_025355705.1. GTDB lineage: Bacteria > Bacteroidota > Ignavibacteria > UBA10030 > UBA8401 > UBA8401. The sequence goes on from JANXZD010000401.1 coordinate 769, forward strand.
CTGTCAAGGACCTGCTTTCCCGGTAAATCACATCGGATGGAAATTAATAGGCGTACGATTGGACGAAAATCAATTCACAACATATATAACTTCTGGAAAAATTGTTGATACTGGAAATAAATTTAATGGTTTTCACGTCGAGGCTAACAATGCGGATGTCAATGGAAAGACTGTAATTCTTTTCGTTGATAAAATGGTGACAAGCGCCCTTACTGTTCCCTCGGGGTTTTTGGATTTTGGTGCTATATGGGATTCAATCGGAAATCAAGTAAAAATTTCGTGGGGAGTAAATTCCGAGATCAGTATCAATCGGTATGCAATTGAACGAAGTAGTGATGGGTCAAGCTTTGCTGAAGTTGGTTCTGTAACTGCAAAAGGAAATACAGATACCACCGCGCGATATTCGTTCTATGATAACATTGGAAATTTGGCATCGTCAAAATATCGTATCCGCCAGATTACAAATGACGGAGGCCAAGAAACAACACCGATCATTAACTTCAATCTAACAAATGTCCCTGGAGAGTATTTTTCTCCATTGAGTTTTGACCTTCAACAAAATTTTCCTAACCCATTTAACCCTATTACGACAATCCAATTTCAAATTGCTTCACCTGCACACACTCAATTGAAAGTATATGATATTCTAGGAAGAGAAATCTCAACGATCCTGAACCAAGATATAACGGCAGGTGTCCACAAAATCAATTGGGACTCTTCAAAGGTTGCAAGTGGTATCTATTTTTATCGCCTGACATCTGGAACATTTACCGATACTAAAAAAATGATTGTTGCCAAATAAATTGGGAAAAATATTCTTTAAAATAAAAAATGATAACAGCATGTTATCATTTTTATAGTCGGGGTGAGAGGATTCGAACCTCCGGCCTCTTGGTCCCGAACCAAGCACTCTAACCGGGCTGAGCTACACCCCGAACTTAACAGATTGAATATAAGGGGATTTTTGATCGTTCTCAAGAATTCTTTTACACATTGTGAAGTTATACATTTTTACTAACAGTAAAATATTTCGATGAATTTTTTAACACACGTGTGTCAGACTATAATTTTCCCTTTATCAAATCATCACAAAGTTTAGAGACTCCTGTTCTGTTTTCCTGTTTAATTGTCTACTCTTTGACAACCCTTAATGCTAAATATATTGTGTTAACCGAACAAACAAATTATGTCTAGTGTATTTGAAAAACACATACAGTTTGTATTCAGAATGATAGACGAACAAATAAATTTATCCGTTAAGAATGGTAAACCTCTGCCATTTTATGACCTCAATGAAATGATAAAACTAGAATATGAAAATTGTAAATCACCGTTACGACTTTCAATAAAATTCAAAAACGAAAGTAATAAATACGGACACGAGTGCGACATAAGCGGTAATTACTTTGCAATGCTATGGATGTATAAGAATAGAAAGCAACTGGCAATTAATAAGACTAAAACAAACGATAAAATATTAGTAACCCAGTTTGAGTTATACGGACTTTGGCTAGAGGATTATATCGAATTGGAAGAAATAGATATGAATAATATTACATCAATTGATGCGTACATCATCAGTAAAAGAACAGGTGATATACATCCTTTGAAATTTTAGGCACATCATTTATAACGATTATCTAAGGGTAAGGGGAAAACGTTGATCTTGAATTTTGTTGAAATGCAGAAGACTCATCAGAAATCATATACGACAAAAAAGAGTTGACCCAAACTCAGAGCTTTAGCGGAGAAGCCGAGATTCGAACTCGGGGTACACTATTACGCGTACGGCGGTTTAGCAAACCGCTGGTTTAAGCCACTCACCCACCTCTCCGTGGTTTATTGCTTGCTATAATTATAAAATACGAAACTTAGAGAGGCTTTGCAAGGAATTTTTCTTTTTGAGATCCTTGCCTTTAAATATGATGCTCTTTATTTTAATATACATTAATTCAAAGAGGTTCCTATGAAAATATTTCTTCCACTATTCGTTTTTATTCTTGCCGTTTCACTATCTGCCTGCGTTTCACTCTCAACATATGAAGAGATGCAGTCTCAACGAGATTCTCTTCAACATTCGGTTGATTCTTTGAAGAACGCAGTTGCTTCAATGCAAGCCAGGATCGACAATTTAACAGGTGAAAATTCCACACTCAAAAATCAAACCGCCCAAAAGGATAAACAGATTGCCGATCTCCAAAACCAGACCGATACATTGAAAGATCGCATCCGTCTTCTTGAAAATGATCTGCACATTTCCAGTCAAAATTATGAGCAATCGAAATCAAAAAATTCAGCCGAGATCAAAAAATTGCTTGCAAATCTGGAAGTGTTGCAAAAAGATGTTGCTCAACGCGAATTGAAATTAAAGGACTATGAAGTAGCGCTTGCAGTTCGTGATTCAACCCTTGCTGCAATTCAACGCGATCTTATCGGACGAGAACAGCGTGTCGGTGACCTTGAACGACGCTTGGCCGTACGCGATTCTACACTGAATGCATTAAAAGCAAAATTGAACGACGCACTCCTTGGTTTTACCAACAGCGGACTATCGATCAATATCATTAATGGACGCGTCTATGTTTCACTTTCCAATCAACTTCTCTTCACGACAGGAAAAGCGGATATTGATAAACGCGGAAAAGAAGCATTACTTGGACTCGCTCGCGTGTTGAACACTCAGGATGATTTGGCAATTCTTGTTGAGGGACACACTGACAATCAAGCAGTATTCAATCTTGGAGCCATCAAAGACAATTGGGATCTCAGTGTTGTACGTGCAACTGAGGTGATTCGATATCTTGTGAACGAAGGAAAAGTTGACCCGCGAAAGATCACCGCTTCCGGAAGAAGTGAATATTTTCCGATCGATCCCGCCAACACATCTGAAGCCCGCGCAAAGAATCGTCGGACAGAAATAATTTTGATCCCAAAACTTTCAGAATTATTTGAGATCTTAGGCAAATAATTAATTGATGAAAACAATATTCCAAACAAAAAGCGTAACGGTTCTCTGTTGCGCTTTTTTATTTTTAAATATTAATTCCTGCACTTCAACAAAAGCAGTATCGGAAAATGAGAACAACACATTCTATTCATTCAGTCCGGAAACTCGCGTTCTTATTAATTCCCCTAAATATAATAATACTGCTAAGCCTGTACTGTTGATTTTGTACGCTCTCCCGAATGGCAATACTATTGAAATGACCGCCGGAAGGAAATTGAGGAATGGTGACGACTGGCATTTTGATATCCAGCATATTGCCGCTCAAACACGATTCCTGCGAAACACATTACACGATTATTCGATTGTTGTCGCATATCTTGAAAACTCATTAAAAAGTTGGCCGTCATGGCGAAGAAAATATGAACATAATTCTGACGATATCATGCGCATCATACAGTTTGTTCGATTTGAAATTGGAGAACCTCAATCGGTAATTCTTTCGGGACATAGCGGTGGAGGAAGTTTTATCACAGGATTCATCAATGCGTTCGATTCGATTCCAAATTATATTTCACGGATCGCATATCTCGATGCAAATTATAGTTATGATGATTCGTTAAATCATGGCAGGAAATTACTTCAATGGCTGAATGCAGACACAACACATAAATTATGTGTCATTGCGTACGATGATCGTGAAATAATGTTGAACGGGAAAAAAGTCGTTTCTCCCACCGGCGGAACATATCGCGCTACACAAAGAATGATCCAACGATTCAATGAACAAACAGATGTGATACTTAAACAAGATTCAATCATAAAACAATATTCAGCAATCAATAATCGAGCTCGGTTTATCATTCAAACAAATCCGGATACATTGATCCTTCACACTGTGCTGGTTGAAAAAAATGGTTTTATTCATTCAATTCTCTTCCAAACGGAATTCGAAGAAATGAATTACAAATTTTTTGGACAACGGGCTTACTCTAATTTCATCACTGACTAATTTATGGCTCAAGACTCTCTCAAAAGAGAACTTTCATTTACACAAGCTGTAGCGCTCAATATGATCGACATGGTCGGTATTGGACCATTCGTCGTCCTTCCCCTTGTCATTGGTATTATGGGAGGGCCACAACATATTTCTGCGTGGATCGCAGGCGCAATTCTTGCACTGATTGACGGATTTATCTGGGCTGAGTTTGGCGCAGCAATGCCGAAAGCAGGCGGCAGTTATGTTTTTTTGCGCGAATCTTTTGGAGAACGTTGGGGGAAATTAATGTCATTCCTCTTCATCTGGCAGACGATGATCCAGGCACCGCTTGTCATTGCTTCAGGTTCGATCGGATTTGCGCAATATCTTTCATACATACTTCCGCTTAACGATATCACACGGAAAATCGCGTCAGGTACGCTCGTTATACTTTTAACATTTATCCTTTATCGTAAAATATCCACCATTGGAAAAATATCTGTCGCATTATGGATCGGTGTTCTTGGAACAATGGCATGGTTTATCATTGGCGGACTTTCTCATTTCGATCCAAAACTTGCATTCAGTTATCCGGAAGGTGCGTGGGATTTCAAATGGGCATTCTGGGTTGCACTCGGACAAGGAACTGTGAAAACGATGTATTCATATCTCGGATATTATAATGTGAATCATCTCGGTGGAGAGATTAAAGATCCAGAAAAAAATATTCCTCGAGCAATTTTTATATCGATTCTTGGGATTGCTATCCTCTATCTTGCAATGCAATTCGCGGTGATTGGTGTAATCCCGTGGCAGGAAGCGAAAGATTCACCCTTTATCGTCAGCATGTTAATTGAACGATTATATGGCACAATTGCAGCAACGTTTGCAACAATCCTGGTGTTATGGATCGCATTTGCATCACTCTTCGCTGTCATGGTTGGTTATTCCCGAATACCATACGCGGCAGCAATTGATGGAAACTTCTTTTCTGTTTTCGGAAAACTCCATCCGACAAAAAAATTCCCAAACATCTCATTGTTATGGCTCGGTGGAACAGCATTTATTTTTAGTCTATTATTTAGATTGAGTGATGTTATCAGCGCTATTCTTGCAATGAGAATTCTTGTTCAATTTATCGGGGGTGCTGTTGGTGTAATGATTTTACGAAAGAGAATTGGTTCTGGAAATCTTCCGTTTAGAATGTGGTTATATCCTTTACCGGCAGTTATTGCAATTCTACTCTGGCTTTCAATTTTATTTTCCACCGGTTGGAAATTTGCGTTATCGGGTGTTGGAATGACAATGCTGGGAATTATAGTTTACTACGGAAGAGAAAAACTACAAAAGAAATAAATACTGATATTATTCCTCTACTTGAAATTCTTTCTCTTTCGGTCTTCGCTCATCATACATTCTTGTTAATGCAGATAGAGCAGATTGATTTCCGCGTTGCGCAGACTTACGATAAAAATATATTGCTTGCGAAAGATTGATCGGAACAAGAATTCCTTTTTCATAACAATATCCAAGAGCAGTTTGAGCAAGCACTGAACCATTCTCAGCATATTGCTGTAATTCGGTAAATGATTTCTTCGCATGAATGATCGTTCCATCGAAAACTTCCGCAACAGCTACTCGAATTTTTCCTTCACTATTTCCGAGATCGGCTGCATATTTCCAAAATTCTACCGCTTTCTTTTTATCTGCCTTCACCCATTGCCCTTGCGAGTAGCAATTTCCAAGATCAAGAATAGCTGGAAGGTAAGATTTCGAAACAGCGATCTGTAAAAATTGCAATGCCTGTTCGTTTGTTAACGAACCGATCAATCCTAACGAGTTTAATGAAGAAATTACATACAGCGCTTCAGTAACATTCTTTGACGCTTGTTGATTGAATGTTGATTGAATATTTTTTTCGTTGATCAATTTCCATAACAATCCCGGAGCTCGCCGTGAATCTAATCGGATCGCGCGAATGTAATGAACTGCTGCCTGCAGTTTATCTTTCTTCACTCCAATCCCCCGCTCATAACATCTCGCAACAATCGTCATCGCTTCGGGGTTTCCTAATTCCGATGCTCGTTGGATCAAAGAAAATCCGGTGGAGTCTGTTTGGATACTGTCGCTGAGTATTTTTGAAATGCCGAGAGTATTTCGGAGTTCTTCATTTCCTTCGTTGAACAATTCTTTAAGGAGTGTTAAATCATCAGTCTGCGTAGTTTTGTCTTCTTCAAATTCAAGCATTACAGGTTGAACAATTTGCGGTGTTGATTTCTGAGTCGTGGGTAATTTTACAGTATTGGCAACTGTAGAAGAATCTTTTTGTTTAGCTTTTACTCCATTGATCCCTCGTTTCTCAAGTTCAGCCAGCACATCTTTTGCTGGATCGTAATTCTGATCGGCTGATTTTTTGATCCAATCATAGGCCTTTGAATAATCTCTGTGCACAATCAAGTTATCTGTATAGAATAGTCCAAGGACATATTCTCCTTCACGCATATCCTTATCGGCTGCATATTGAATGTACCGAAACGCTTCAAAAGGATTCCACTCAACTCCCCATCCATTATTTAGGAATATTCCAAAATTGAATTTTGCAAGAATATAGTCCTGATCTGCCGCTTTCTTCATCCATTGGGCAGATTTAACGGTATCACATGAGAAGCCTTTCCCGGTAAGATATCGCAAACTAAGTTCATGTTGCGACGGCGCATCACCAGCGTTGGCATTCCTCATCAATTGAAATCCCTCCCACAATTGATACGTAACATCCGATTCTTTCACTTCCAAAATTCGATAGGGAGAACTTTTTGTTCTGAACGCTTTGCTTCCTTTTTCCTGAAACGAAAAAAGGGGCTGCATTAGACAATAAAAGATGATGATAATCGTTCTATAGACTGGTAGATTCTTCATTATTGAATTGTAATTGAATCTTTCCTCAATTACAACGTTCTTTCGCATTTTATCCATAGTTTTATTACTTTCAAACACACAAAAGGGATCCATATGAAACTGCTCTACACCTATCTCAAGAATTATTGGACGTTGGTTCTTCTGGCATTGTTCCTTGCGACCATTAATCAGACTTTTTCATTGCTTGATCCCCTTGTCTTTCGATATGTGATCGATAACTACGCAATGAAATTCAGCCAATACACAACAGACCAATTTCTTCACGGAGTGGTCGGTCTATTGTTGCTGGCGATGGGTGTTGCATTCGTTTCCCGTGTTGCAAAGAATTTTCAAGATTATTATATCAATGTCATCACGCAGCGTCTTGGAGCACAGATTTATGCCGATGGTTTAAAACATTCTTTGGAACTTCCCTATTCAGTGTTCGAAGATCAACGCAGCGGAGAGACACTCGGAAAATTGCAAAAAGTGCGAACGGATGTTGAGCGGCTGATTTCTGCTTCAATCAATATTCTCTTCACCTCGTTGGTTGGAATTATATTTGTAATGATCTACTCCTTTTCCGTTCACTGGTTAATTGCTCCGCTCTATTTTTCAACAGTTCCGATTTTAGCATATTTAAGTTCCACACTCAGTAAAAAAATTAAGATCATTCAAAAAAAGATCGTAGGTGAAACGAATGCCCTTGCCGGTTCAACAACAGAATCATTACGAAATATCGAACTTGTTAAAAGCTTAGGACTTGCCAATCAGGAGATCAATCGGTTAAATAACACGACTCAGAAAATTCTCGCTTTAGAATTAAAGAAGGTGAAATATATCCGCGGTTTGAGTTTCATCCAAGGAACGTCGGTGAATTTTCTCCGAACGGCCATTCTTTTTACAATGTTATATTTGATCTTCAAACAACAAATTTCTTTCGGGCAATTCTTTTCATTATGGATTTATTCATTCTTCATTTTTGGTCCATTGCAACAGCTTGGTGACATAATTAATATTTATCGAGAAGCAGAAGTATCGCTTAATAATTTTGAAGAGATCCTCAATACTCCAAAAGAACCGAAACCAATTTCTCCATTTACTGTGACAAACGTCGAATCACTTACATTCAATAAGGTGACATTTCAACATCAATCCGCTAATAAACCGGCGTTGAATGAAATTTCATTTAAAACAAAGATCGGCGAAACGATTGCATTTGTTGGTCCGTCGGGCTCGGGTAAAACAACTCTCGTAAAATTACTTGTCGGATTATATCGTCCTCAAATAGGTAAAATTCTTTACAATCAAAAGAATTTTGATGAGATCGACTTTGATGCATTACGAGAGCGGATCGGATTCGTTACGCAAGACACACAGCTGTTTTCCGGTTCGATACGGGAAAATCTTCTCTTCGTCAATCCAAAAGCAACAGACAAAGATTGTCTCGACGTTTTGAATAAAGCAGCTTGCCAATCACTTCTCGCACGCGCCGATAAAGGATTGGATACACTTATCGGTGAAGGGGGCGTAAAAGTTTCGGGGGGTGAGAAACAGCGGCTTTCGATTGCCCGCGCGTTATTGCGCAATCCAAATCTTTTAGTGTTTGATGAAGCCACCTCGTCGCTTGATTCATTAACGGAAGAAGAGATCAGTGAAACGATCCGAGATATTTCCAAAGGAAAAAACCTGATTACAATCCTTATAGCACATAGGCTTTCAACGGTGATGCATGCAGATACAATTTTTGTTCTTGAAAATGGAAAGATCGTCGAATCCGGTTCACACTCCAAACTTGTCAAATCAAAAGGATTGTATTTCGCAATGTGGCGTCAACAAGTTGGCGAACAGACAAACGAAGTAACAAAAGCAGCAATAAAAGCACGAAAACTTATTTCTAAAAATTAACATGACCTTACGAAGGTACTAAACTTTCGCAGGGTTTAAGGTGGAGTTTTTATGGCAAAGAAAAAATCTCCCAACACTAAAGATTTGTTCGATCAATCAGGTGATATAGATTGGAACAAAGAATTAAAACCGCTTTTTAAGAAATATGCAGGACGCAAACATCCGCTTGAATATAAAAATCTATATCAATTGCTGGTGATGGTTGTATTATCGGCGCGCGATTCAGATAGAAATATCAATTTACGTGCACCTGCTCTCTTCGAAAAATTCCCATCCATGAAACATCTTGCCAAAGCAACACCGGAAGATCTCTATCCATTCATCAGCAAAGTCTCAAACTTTGGCAATAAAGCACAATGGATCACAAAAACTGCAAAGGAAATTAAGGACGATAAGAATATTCCGTTGACGCAGGAAGGTTTGACTCAATATTCAGGGATCGGTAGAAAGTCTGCAAATGTGATAATGAGCCAGATGGATGCACCAGCAGAAGGAGTAATCGTCGACCTGCACACGTTACGTGTTGCACCCCGGCTTGGAATTGCACAAGGTACAAATCCGGAAAAAATTGAAAAGCAGTTAATGGCGAAATTACCTCAAAAGAACTGGCACATTCTCGGAATGTCACTCACCTACCTCGGACGGGAAACGTGCAGACCAACAAACCCGAAATGTCACGAGTGTGTAGTTAACAGCGTGTGTGCTTTTTACAAGGAACAACAATAAATTATTTTCTCTGTGTCAACAACACGCCGGTAATGGTAATTGCTCCGCCAACTACAAATGTTGTTGTAATCGGTTGATGTAAGAATATTACCGCCATAATCGTTGTAAAGATCGGCTGTGCATTGGCAAATACGGCAACTTTTGTGGTATCAAGTTTACCGAGCGCATAGAACCATAGCATATACGAAACAACTGAAGTTCCCAAACTGAGATACAAAATACTCATCCAATTTCCAAAAGTAATGGTGGGCAGCCCATGCCATGTAAACTCAATAAGACCTACCGGAAGAAACATTGCCGCCCCGCCTATCATCGAAAGTGCTGTGATATGAAAAGCACCATATTTTATCACCAGTTTCTTCCCTTGTATTGCAAATAATGCCCACGCAATCACAGCAAGAAATATCATTACATTACCGTAGAAATAATCAGATTTGAAATCGATTCCCCGCTCAAACATCACGATTGCAACACCAATGAACGCAATAAAAACACCAAGAATTTTTTTTCTTGTAAGCGGTTCAGACAACATGAAATATGACAGGATTAAAATCAAAGCAGGAGTTGTTGCATAGAGCAACGCACCGTTCGATGCAAGAGTGAATTTGATTCCATAAAGATATAAGAACTGATTCACTGGAACAGCAAGGAACGAAAGCCAGATCAATTGCTTCAGATCTTTCTTTTCTACTTTTACTCGTTTTTCTCTCGCAAAGAACATAATAAGCAATGCAAAAAGTGATATGCAGTTTCTCAAAAACGTCAAAACAACCGGATTCACATCCTGTGTTACAGTTTTGGCAACAAGATGCGTCCCACCCGCGATCATCTGCTGGATCAATATTACGATGTAAATATTCATGCTGCATCACCATTACTAAGGGTATTAATCACCTTATACATTTTTTCGTTCACCAACTTTTGGTATATTCATTCACACCAAAAATTTGTCATAATATACTTTAACTTTACTTCACTATGAAATTTTATGAAACGTAAAGAGACACTCTATCTCATCGACTCGATGGGAATCGCATATCGATCCTATTTCGCCTTCGCCCAAAATCCTCTCATTAACTCTAAGGGAGAAACCACCAGTGCGATCTATGGTTTTGTCAATTATCTCAATAAGATCCTTGATGAGCAAAAACCGGATTACATCGCCGCAGTGTTCGATACCGATGTGCCAACGTTCCGTCATGTTGCATATAAGGAGTACAAAGCAACGCGCAACAAAATGCCGGATGATCTCGCAGCGTCCCTGACGTATCTGAAGGATGTCGTGAAGGCGTTCAATATCCCCGTTCTGGAATTTGACGGTTATGAAGCTGATGACGTTATGGGAACATTGGCTCGGCGCGCTGAGAAAGAAAAGATTGATACGTTTCTTGTAACATCCGACAAAGATTTTATGCAGCTCGTTTCAAACAGAATAAAGATTTATCGTCCCGGGAAATTCGGTAGTGACGATGAAATTGTTGGTGAAGAAGGTGTATTGACAAAATTCGGCGTTGGCCCGGAT
>JANXZD010000407.1 GCA_025355705.1 Bacteroidota bacterium
TATAATAAAAAAGGGGAGATCTCTTTTTCAACGAACGAAGCTGAATTGAATACCACTGTTGACATGAATGCAGAAGCATGTGTTGCATGCCATCCCTCCGGAAAAAGTAATATTGTAACACCTACCAATGTTGAACGCGTCAGGTTCTTTCGTTCTTCCTTAGGTCATAATCTTATCGGTGTCATCACACCGATCAAAAATCAACAAAGTTGTTATGAAGCGGACTGCCACGCACATAATCAATCTCAGACAATACTTGGAGTTCTTGACGTGATGATTCCGTTGTCTGAAACGGAGAAGAATATCGCAGAGATTGAAAAACTTCAATATAGCGGAGGACTTTTGCTCTTGTTGGTCATAACGACATTCTGTGGTGTATTCTTGTGGCGAATGGTAAACATTCCTGTACAGCGTTTAACGGAAGGTACGATTGCGGTGATGAACGGAGACCTTGATCATTCCATTGATGTTCAGACAAATGATGAGATCGGATTTTTAACGAAATCATTCAATCACATGACTCGTACGTTGAAACAAACACAGGAAGAACTTCAATTACTGAACCAAACACTTGAAGAACGTGTGCAGCATAAGACGGAGGCACTTCGCCGCGCTCAGGCCAATCTTATCCAGGCTGAAAAAATGGTCTCACTTGGAACTCTTGCTGCTACTGTCGCTCACGAATTAAACAATCCATTGGAAGGAATATTGACCTTTGCAAAACTTATTCGTAAGCGGATGAATAAACCCGATCTTACTGAAGAAGGTAAAAATGAGATCATTGCAGAACTGACGATGATCGCGGATGAAACAGCGCGTTGTGGGAATATTGTAAAGAATCTCCTTCTCTTTTCAAGGAAAAAAGTCGGTGAATTCATAGAAAATGATATTCGTGCACTTGTCGAACAAAGCACCAAATTGATAGAACATCATCTAAAAATACATAATATCATTCTTCAACAATCAATGGATGATCGTTTGTCATTTGTTGTGTGTGACAGTGAACAGATTTTACAGGCATTGTTGGCGCTTGAGATCAATGCAGTGGAAGCAATGCCGCACGAAGGTAAACTTTCCATTGAAGCGAAAAAAACAGGAGAAAATGAATTGACAATTGCTCTTTCTGATACGGGAATTGGTATTCGGGATGAAGATCTGCCGCATATCTTTGAACCGTTTTTCACGACAAAAAAAGAAGGAAAAGGAACAGGTCTTGGTCTTGCTGTTGTGTATGGAATTATTGAACGGCATAACGGAAAGATTACTGTCGTTTCACAGGTGAACAATGGAACTACGTTCACGATAACATTACCGATACATAGGGAAGCATAATTAAATTATTTAAATACGTTTCACAAAAACCTCATTCGATGATTGTGGTTATCTATAGCATGATATTTAAAATATGATTAGGAGAAATGAATATGTCAGAAAATAAAAAATCAAGCATTTTGATCGTTGACGATGAACCAATTGTGAGAGAATCTCTCACGAAGTGGTTTCGGCAAGATGGATTTCGCGTTGAAGCAGCCGAACATGCAAATGCGGCTTTGAAATTAATGGAGAAAGGTCCGTGGGATGTCGTTATTCTCGATATTAAAATGCCGGGGATGAGCGGACTGGAATTATTGAAACGACTTCGCGAGATCGATCGTAATGCACAGGTCATTATGGCAACCGCGTTTGCCTCTGTTGAAAGTGCAGTTCAAGCATTGAAAGACGGAGCGTTCGATTATGTGACCAAACCGATCGATCCGGATCATCTTTCACATCTTGTTTCGAATGCTTTGCAGCAGCGTAAACTTGAGGATGAAAATTCAATACTACGCGAACACATTACTGAGATTTCGGGAGTGAATGAGATCGTTGGCGAGAGTCCTCAAATGAAACGCGTCACCGATCTTTCGTTGACCGTTGCACAAACGGATACTACGGTAATGATTCGAGGAGAAAGCGGAACAGGAAAAGAATTAATAGCTCGAACGATCCATGCAAATAGTTCACGAAGATATTTTCCGATTATTACAGTCAACTGCGGAGCTGTTGCCGAGACATTGTTGGAAAGTGAACTGTTTGGTCACGAACGTGGTGCATTTACCGGAGCACAATATCGCCGAAAGGGAAAGTTCGAGATGGCGGATGGTGGAACGATATTCCTTGATGAGATTGGAACAGTCAGCCCGAAAATGCAGGTCGAATTACTGCGGGTGATTGAAACCAAACAATTCACACGGGTTGGCGGAAATGATTTGATCTCCAGTGATTTTCGTATCATTTGTGCAACGAACAAGAATCTTGAATCGGCGATCAAAGATGGTTCGTTCAGAGAGGATCTCTATTATCGATTGAATGTGTTCAGTGTTTTGATCCCACCGTTGCGGGAGCGACGAATGGATATTCCGGTTCTGGCACAATTTTTTGTGAAAAAATATGCGGCAATTATGAATAGAACTGTCAGTGAAGTTTCCGGCGATGCAATGGATATGCTCATACGCTATGATTGGCCGGGAAATGTTCGTGAATTGGAAAATGTCATCGAACGGGCAATGGTACTTGCCCAATCATCATCCATCCATGCAAACGATCTTCCGTTCCAAAATAGTACAAAACTTGAAATGCCAAAAGATGATACACTCGAAGCAATGGAGCGTGTTCATATAGAATCGATCCTTGCTTCTTCGAAATGGAATATTACCCGCTCAGCAGAGATTCTTGATATTGACCGTGTAACACTGTACAATAAAATTGCAAAGTACGGATTGAAAAAACCATAAAATAATTCCAATGTAAATCGTGATATTTTTTGTTTGAACTCACCGATTTGCTTCGTAAAATCTTATTATGATTGCTCCAATCCGAATTGTTCCGCTGTTGCCGGTTTCAAGTGAGTTTGTATCTTCACTTGCTCATCCGCTACATTCAATATTTCAAACTGAAATTATCCTTGATCTTCCGCTCGACAATATTCTCACAGCGGTGTATGATGATTCTCGTCTTCAATATAATTCAACGGATTTGATCAGAGAATTGCTCAATCGGTTTTCCCCATCTTCGTCAAAGATCATTGGAATAACTTCGGTCGATCTTTTTGTTCCCATACTAACGTATGTTTTTGGTGAAGCACAATTGGATGGAACGGCTGCGGTTGTCTCAACTTATCGACTTGACAATACGATCTACGGATTAGATGCTGATCCGATACTTTTCTTCCAGCGATCATTAATAGAAACTGTTCATGAACTCGGCCACACCTACGGACTGTATCATTGTAAAGATCAGGAGTGTGCAATGCATTCATCGACAGCGGTGGAGGATATTGATCTAAAAAGCGCGATGCTGTGTAAAAATTGCAGAGATCAAATTGGAATCGGCGATTGAATCAATATATTTATGTTGAATGTGTCGGAAGCATCCCATCCACGACTGACCAAATCTGTTGGTGAATAGTCTCAATGGATTCTTTACCGTCAATTGTTACGAATCGCCCCGGTTCTTCTTTTGCCAGTTCCAAATAGCCCTGCCGTACTCGATGATAAAAATCATCATTGCTCATTTCCATTCTGTCAATTTCCTGATGATTTGCATGTCTTCGGGAGTTCATTTCTTGAACTGTAATGTCAATAAGAAAAGTTTTCTTCGGCATTACACCCATTGTTGCAAGGGAATTTATTCCCTTGATCCCGCCGTGGTGTAATCCACGACCATGTCCCTGATACACTGTTGTCGAGTCAACATAACGATCCGTAATGACAACAGTGTTATTCAATAGAGCCGGTTTAATCACTTCGCTGACAAGTTGTGCCCTGCTTGCTGAAAACAACAGAAGTTCGGCAATTTGCGTCATTTTCAGGTTCTTTTTATTGAGAAGAATATTGCGTATTTGTTCGGATATTTCGGTTCCACCGGGTTCCCGCAAGAAGAGAACAGAGCGATTCTCTTCTTGAAGTTTCTTCACTAATAATTTAGCCTGCGTGGATTTTCCGCTGCCGTCAATGCCTTCAAATGAAATGAACATATTTTCCTCTATAAACGTACTGATTCTATGTACGACTTTTTATGAAACTTTACAAGATAGAAACTCATTTTGTTTCATTGTATGGTAAAAACTTCATTTGACACTACGGAATTCATTTATTAAACTACTAGCGCAATTTCAATCACTAGAAAGGAATAATTATGTCTGAAGAAATCCGAACACCCGAACCATCCAACGAAATGTCCATCAGTGATAAATTTGTTGGTATACTTTCATCGCCCGGTGAAGTATATCAAACAATTGTTGGAACTGAACCCAACACAAAGAATTGGGCACTGCCGCTTGTGTTAACAATAATTATTGGAATCATTTTTACTTTTGTTGTTTTTACGCAGCCTGCAATTCAACAGCAAATGGCCGACGCACAATATAAAGCAATGCAAAAAAATGTTGAACAAGGAAAAATGACGCAAACGCAAATGGATCTTGCCGTAGAAAAAAATCCTGCAAAACCCGGTTCCCCAATGTTCTTAATATTTGGCTCGGTTGGTGTCGTGGTTGTTATGGCAATCTCATTGTTTTTATATTCTCTTGTGTATTTTTTAGCGGGAAAATTTGCATTCCATTCGACAGTATCGTATTCAAAAATTTTAGAAGTGAATGGTCTTGCATTATATGTAGCGGCAGTTGTATCACTACTAACAATGGTGATGGTTGTTGCGATGGGTTCTATCCACGCATCATTAAGCCCTGCGTTATTGATCTCAGATTTTGATTCGACAAATAAACAACACAAAATTTTGGCGGCATTGAATCTTTTTGAATTTTGGAATTTATTTGTGGTTAGTGTTGGTCTTTCAAAAATTTGGAATGTGACAATTGGGAAAGCAATAGGTGTTGTTGGAGGTGTTTGGTTAGTATGGGCTGTAATTAAAATATTTGTTGGAGGCGCTTTCGGAATGTGACCTACAAAATTCCTGTCGGGTCAACATCAACGGTAATCTTCACTTTGCTCTTTGTTGACTGCCGGGAAAGTTCATTGACAACACGCGCTACGGAATTCCTAGCGCGTGTTCCATTTTTATCACCTTCTTTATCTGCTTTAATAATAATTTGCCATCGGTATTCATTCTTTATCTTAGAAAGTACTGCCGGAGCTGGTCCTAAGATCGAATCTCGATTCAACAATGCGAAAAGATGTTTACCGAAACCGGTTGCTGTATGTTCAACATTTTTTTCATCTCTTCCTTTAAATTCCACAACAATTACTCGGGAAAACGGTGGATAGTTAATTGACTTTCTGAATTCAATTTCTTCATTGTAAAATCCAACAAAGTCATGCTCTCGAACATGTTTTAATGCATAGTGATTTGGCTGTGATGTTTGAATGATCACCTCGCCCGCAAGTGTACTTCTACCGGCGCGCCCCGCAACCTGTGTTAGCAATTGAAACGTACGTTCAGCAGAACGAAAATCCGGAAGCATCATTTGTGTATCAGCCGAGATTACCCCAACTAACGTTACTCGTGGAAAATCCAATCCCTTTGCCACCATTTGAGTGCCAAGAAGAATGTCTGCCCCGCCTTCACCGAATTGCTGTAATATCTTTTCGTGTGACCCTTTGCGTGTAGTTGTATCCATATCCATTCGCACGGTCACGGCGGAAGGAAACAAAGCAGATAATTCCTGCTCAACGCGTTGTGTCCCAAATCCATTAAATGAAAACTCAAATCCGCTGCATTTTGGACACGAGGTTGGGGCTGGTTTAACTTTTCCACAATAATGACAGCGCATGTGCTTCTTCGTGGCATGGTAAGTCATAGTAACATTACAACGATCGCATTGCTCTATGTAGCCGCATGATTTACATACGATAAATGGTGCAAAGCCCCTGCGGTTTTGCAATAGAATCACCCCTTCTTTTTTCTCCAATCGGTCTCGAATTTTTAACTCCAACAGGCGTGAAATACTATGGGAAATATTTTCGAACGCTTTTTTTCCAATCTCTTTTGATACTATTTTTGCGTTGGCATACAATTGTTTTCTTTCATCAATCATGTTGACAATAGTAACCGGAGGAAGGACGGCATTATCCGCACGTTCAGGAAGCGTCAGCAATGTATATTTCTTATTCAATGCGTTTGAATATGATTCAATAGAAGGAGTTGCAGAACCAAGAATAACCACAGCATTATTTAATGAAGCCCGAACTATGGCTACGTCTCTTGCATTATACCGCGGGCTCGAATCATATTGTTTATACGATGATTCATGTTCTTCGTCAACGATAATAAGTCCGATATTTTTTAGCGGCGCAAATAATGCGGAGCGGGGACCGATCACGATTTTATATTTACCGGATTGAGCAAGTCGCCATGCATCATATCGCTCACCATCAGACATTCTGCTATGCATCCATACAACTTGATCACCAAAATGGATCTGAAATCGTTTCACAGTTTGTGGCGTTAAAGAAATTTCCGGAATTAGCACAAAAGCAGTTTTATTTTGCTCCAACACCTTTCTGATCGACTCGATATACACTTGCGTTTTTCCACTGCCGGTAATCCCATAGAGCAAAAAAGTCCGGCTCGAATTTTCATGTAATGCAGCAGAGATATTGTTGACGGCCTGTATTTGATTAGCGTTCAATTGTATAGATAAACTTTTTGCAAGATGTCCATCCTGAGCAAACGAAGTGGTTCTATTAAATTCTTTTTGATAAATGGTAATAAGGTTCTTTTGTTCAAAGATTTTCAATGTTGAAAGGGAAGAAGAAGCCTCTTTCAGAAAAGATGTAACATTAATTTCTTCTTGATCTTTGGACAGTATAGCTGACCAGGTAACTTGTTGTTTCTTACTGCGAAATTGGAGTGTTGAGTCATTTGATGATCGTCTAAAGAATCGCTCCAATTTAATAGATGGTTTTTTTGATGTTTCTTCGCTGACCGTTACAATTCCTTCGGATTCAAGTTCATTGACAACAGCATAAATATTTTTTATTCCGGATTTTTTTCGGAGTTGAAGTAAGGTTGCTGATTCATTGACAAGGAGTTGAACAATCTTTTCTTTTGTTGTACTGAGCAGGTGATTTTTTTTAAAAAGGTCCGATAGTGAGACTATTTTCTTACTTGTTTGACTGAATCCGGCGGGGAGAAAAAGTTTTATGGTCTCACCCAACGAAGTGTTATAATATTCAGAGATCCACTCCGCAAGTTTTAAATCGTCGTGATTTACCGTCGGGGTTCGGTCAATAACATCAATGATATTTTTCAAAGATACATTTGGTCTCTCGGTTCGAAAATTAATGATGACCCCGGTAAGGATCTTTTTTCCAAACGGAACAATTATCAGAGAACCTTTTTGTGCAATTGATTCAAGATGGGCGGGGATGCTATACGTAAAAAGTTGCGAAAGCGGAACAGGAATCGCAACATCGGCAAGTTTTAAATTCATTTAATTGATATACAATTCAAGGTATTGCAGAAAACGTTCAGTTGCACCGCAGTTATCAAAGACAAATGCTTTCGAAATATCGCCGGCGATTTTCCTTTCTTCGTCATTATCTAAAAAAGTTCGCAATGTACGGTATAATTCCTTTTCATTTTCGACAACAAATCCACCTCCGCGGCGTGCTAATTCAACTGCTTCTTGTGAGTTTGTGTGTTTGGGTCCAAAAAAAATGGGGTTTCCAAAAACCGCCGGTTCAAGAACATTATGAATTCCCTGTTTGAAACTTCCGCCAATATATACAACGTGAGCGTATTTATAAAGAGCAACTAAAATACCAACGCTGTCAATCAAAATTATCTTTTCATCTTTATAGCAATTCATATCAGAAAATCGAATGAATGATATATTGCCCTCTAATTTCGATTCTAGTTCTTCAAGATGTTCAATTGTTGGCTCATGTGGAACTATGATTGTCAGAAGATTTGGTTCCACAATTTGAATCTTTAGTAAAACTGGTATTATAATATCATCATCTTCTCCCCAGCTTTGACCAACGATGAAGACTTTTTTGTTGTCAATCACAGAAGATGCAAACAGGTTTTTTTGACGAGCATCTTCACTTCTCAATACTACTTGATCGAAACGTGTGTCGCCAATCGAAGAAATTACTGGAATGGTGGTTCTAAAATCCCTGAATGACTGTTCATCTTTTTTGGAAACCGTTAAGATATGGGAAAAACAATCATAAAGGAAATGATGGAACTGAAGCAACAACGGAATTTTTCGCAACGAATGTTGTTG
>JANXZD010000414.1 GCA_025355705.1 Bacteroidota bacterium
CCGGAGGGCGTTACGGAAAGAAGACCAAAGCGCATTTGACGATCTGTTCACCTACGCCAAAATGAATCTTCCGGCGATCTCCATTCAGGCGCATCCGATACCGTTCGAGAGTATCATGCTTTCTATGATGGTGGAGCAGCAAAAACAGATACGAATACTCACTGAAAAATTACGTGACTATGGAGAGCGCATATGAAGATCACCGGCTGGTTGTTCGATGCATACGCAACGGAAAAAGGGGTCACGGTCTGGATCATTGATGCAGATGGGAGGAAGTATAAAACTCATTACCATTTTCGCCCATTGTTCTATCTGAACCTTAGCAACGATGAAGAGCATTTTCTTCAGTCAATGAGGAAAGAACTTCCATCAGAGATATCATTATGCCGTGTTGAAAAGCGGGATCTCTATTCGCGCATGACGATCCGTGTATTGGAAGTCTCCGTTCATAATCCATTGATGTTCCAGAAAACTGTGTATGCATTATCAAAACACTTCAACTTCTATAAATTCTACGGTGCGGATATTAAAGTGATGCAGTTGTTCTATTATATCACACAGCTGTTTCCGTTAGCGTTTGGAGAATATGAAATCGAGAACGATATGCTGGTCAAATGGTCGTTGCGGGATAGTTTTGATGCCATAGACTATACTGTTCCTGAGTTTTCCATAATGACATTAACACCATCGATGAAACTTCTTTCGCCGAAATATCAGCGGTCGTTGGAGATCGAAGTAGGTATTGATGGTACTACGCGTGTGCTTCAGCAGAACGATCCGCATGAATTGATCGAGCAGATCAATTATTATCTGGTGCAGTACGATCCCGATATTATCCTGACGGAGTACGGTGATTCTTCACTGCTGCCGCTGCTCTCATCGCTTGCGGAACAATATCATCTGCCGCTGCAATTGAACCGTGATATGAGTGCCCGGTATTACACCACGAAAGCGCAGAGTTATTTCAGCTACGGAAGCATGGTCCATCGCGACGGTGTGTTTGAACTTGCAGGACGGTGGCATATTGACCGCGAGAATTCGTTTATTGTCGGTGAAGCAGATCTGGTAGGATTGTACGATCTTTCGCGGATGTCACAGATCGGCGTTCAGCATCAGGCGAGGACTTCAATCGGATCCGCGCTATCATCAATGCAGATCTCGTGGGCATATCGAAATAATGTTCTTGTTCCGTACAAACGTCCGATCAAAGAATCGTTCAAAACGTTGAGCACATTGTTGAAGTCCGATCGCGGCGGATTACATTTTATGCCTCCGAAAGGATATCACGAACAGGTTGCTGAACTGGATTTTGCTTCGATGTATCCGTCGTTGATGCGGAATCATAACATCTCCTCCGAAACGATCGATTGCATCTGCTGTGCTGATTCAGAGCATCGTGTTCCTGAACTCGGATATCGATTATGTGAAAAGCATAAAGGATTTGTTCCCGAAACGCTTAAGCCGATTTTGGAAAAACGTGCCCGATACAAAGAATTAAAGCAGGCCGCAGCAACCGAAGTATTGAAGAAAAAATATGACCGGATGCAGGCCGGGCTGAAATGGATACTGGTAACATGTTTCGGGTATCTCGGTTTCAAAAAATCGCGGATGGGGAGAATAGAGGCGCACGAAGCGGTGAATGCATTCGCGCGGGAAGGATTGCTTCGCGCAAAAGAGATCGCCGAAGCGAAAGGCTTCACGTTGATCCATGCGATCGTTGATTGTGTGTGGCTGAAGAAAAAAGGTGCAACGCGCGAAGAGTACGAGGCACTTGCATTGGAAATTCAAAATGAGGTCGGAGTTAAGATATCATTAGAAGGGATTTATCAATGGATATTATTTCCTACTTCAAAGATGGATGAAGATATCACCACCGCAACGCGGTATGTCGGTACGTATGAAAATGGAGAGATGAAGGTGCGAGGACTGGAAGTTCGGCGGCACGATACCTGCAAATACGTGAAGAAGATGCAGCAGGAGATGCTGGATGTTCTTTCGTCCGCACGTTCTATCGCTGAGATAAAATTCCGTCTGCCGGATGTGATTGCTGTTGTGAAACGATATATCGATCAGTTGAATGAAGGAAATGTATCACCGTTCGAATTGGTGATTCGCCGGCGCATTTCCAAAGATCCGTACGAATATGCGAACAAGAGCATCAACGCTGTTGTTTCACAGACATTGGCGGAAGCGGGAGTGACGCTTGCCGCAGGGGAATCGATCGAATATATCATTACGGATGCATCGGGGAAGAAGGATCCGCAGAAAGCCAAACCGCTTGCGCTCTATGCACTGGATGACGGCTACGACGCAAAAAAGTATACGGAATTTATTTTTGATGCAGCGGAAACATTGTTGCAGCCGTTCGGATATACGAGAAAGGAATTGCAAAAGTCCTGGAAAGAAGATATTATGGACTTGCCGTTGTTCAGGCAGGTATCGTAAATAAATGGTCCTACAGATAAATAGTCATTGCGAGGAGTCCCACTATACGGGACGACGAAGCAATCTCTCCTTTACGATCAAGATTGCTTCGCCAAACAAAGGCTCGCAATGACAATATTCTAATTTCAATGTAATTTCCAATGAACAATCCTAAAATAAAGATCTGCTGTATCTCATCCGTTGAGGAAGCAAAACTTGCGATCAACTACGGTGCATCGGCACTTGGCCTTGTTTCGACAATGCCGAGCGGTCCGGGTCCCATCTCAGAAGAATTGATTGCAGAAATTGTAACTCATATTCCGGATGGGATTGCATCATTCTTATTAACAAGTAAACAGGATGCAGATTCGATCATTGCTCAGCAACGAAAAACAAAAGCGAATACATTGCAGTTGGTTGATTCAGTTCCCGTTGAAGTGTATAAAGCCTTACGGAAAGAGCTTCCGCATATTTCCATTGTTCAAGTCATTCACGTTATTGATGAATCTTCAATTGATGAAGCGAAATCTGTTGCGCCGTTTGTTGATATGATCCTGCTCGATTCTGGGAATCCAAAGCTGGTAATTAAAGAACTTGGGGGAACAGGGAGGAGACATGATTGGAATGTGAGCAGAATGATTGTTGAATCTGTAAATGTTCCCGTATTTCTTGCCGGCGGATTGAATGCAGAAAATGTTCGTGAAGCAATTGAATTTGTTCAACCGTATGGATTGGATCTGTGCAGCGGAGTCAGGGTGAATGGAAAGCTGAATGAAGAGAAATTACAAAAATTTATGGAAGCAGTAAAACAGTAAAGGCGGAAATTTATCCGCCCTTACAAGAATTTTTTCTTCGGTTAATCTATGCTGCAACTATTTAATTTCTTGAATTCTGTTCTCTATTTTAGAATCGATAATTTTTTCCGTGCGTGCTTTCTTTTCAACCGCAGCAAACACTGTTTGCTGAAGGAATGATGGATTTGAAATGTCAACGCTTAAATACCGCTTTCCTTCACCGACAAGATAATCGCTTGCAACTGCGATATATGATGTATTATCATTGATCGATTTTCCGTTGATCATCAATGAAGCAAATTCAATCTCTCCGCCGGCATTGCGTTTCCATGTGCAGATGATTCCTGATGTTTGGATGGAGGCATGTTTTTGGATGTAATTTCTTACAAGGTCTTTGATCTGTTTTCCGGACAATTGAAATGTCACCAGAACGTTGCGGAATGGAAGGACTTCAAAAAGATCACGCTTTGTCAATTGACCCGCTGTAACATTCTTCCGGATTCCGTGATTGTTCATGAACGCAACATCCGCATGAACCGCTTCGCGTTGAGCATCAGCAATGAAATTTCCGACCCCCATTTCACCGTCACCTCTGGTCCAATCGGATTTCAATGTCGCGATCACTTCACTATACTCTTTATCAATATTTTGTGTAACTGAATCGATAAGTTTGGAAAGATCGGTTTTTGGTCGTTCGCTGGTATAATTAAGCGGGAGTAAAACGCCCCACGATTTTGTCACGATATGATTCTCAACGGTAAGATCAAGAATGCCGAGATTTTCACAGTTCGAACCGGCTTGGGCTATCAAAACACCATTGACATTCTTTGGTTTTTTCAATCGTGTGTGTGAATGTCCGCCGATAATAACATTCAATCCTTTCAGGTTTGCCGCTAAGACGGAATCATCATCAACACCTTGATGCGTTAAGGCAATAATGAGGTCGGTTTTTGGTGTCAATTCATCAATATATTTTTGTGTTGTTGCAATGGCGGGAAGGATCTTTATATCGACAAGATTTGTTTGGTTAACGAGATTATAGAGACCTTCTGTGATGATACCGATAATTCCAATGCGGACTCCGTTTTTTTCGATGATGGTATATTCCTTATTGTTCACCGGAAATCCGACGCTTGCTTTTACAAGATTAGCAGAGACAACGGGAAATTTTGCGATCGCGATCAGGTTGCGAAGATTGTTTTGAGAGATATCAAAGTCATGATTGCCGGGAGTCCACGCTTCATAACCGACGCGATTCATCATTTCAAATAAGACACCTCCTTGAGCACCCTTGTATTCGTATTCGGTAACAGGATTTCCTGTCATCACATCGCCGGCATCGACCAATAGTGAATTTGATTTGACCTTTCTCAAGCTATCTACTGCGAACGATAATTCATTGAATCCGCCAACTAACGGTTTTGGAGATTCCTTCACCCAAAACGCCTCGTGTGGGATAAAACTCGCGTGCATGTCATTTGTGTGCAGGATGGTTATTGTTTTTGGTTGTGCGGCGAGGAAGGTGAACAAAAATCCAGTAAGCAATACAACAGCAAAGAATTTTTTCATAAAATAAGCTTTCAATTGAATAGTGATGAAGTTAATGAATGAAGATACAAAGAAAAACCATATTTACGAACCATTATTCAATTTCAATTTTGTATTTATCTAAGAGCCCGGCAAGCCCTGCCATAGAGAACTTTGCTTTTTTCATTCGATTCATTTCCGGATTTATTGAATAGTTATAGGCGGTACGAAAATCTGATCTTTCCAATACGCTATTTTTAAATATCGCACCCGATAAATCGCAATGATCAAATCTCACACCAGTGAGGTTTGCATCTGAGAAATCAACTTCTTGAAGATTGCATTCCGTAAACTGTATATTCTTTAGATTCATCGTATAGAAAGCAGCAAGTTTTAATTGGCAGTGGTCAAACGCAGCAGAAAAACTGAATTTATTGCTTTCATCAAAATGAACTCCCAATAATTTGCAGCCGGTGAAGATAACTTCCCTAAACACGGTATTTGTAACTTTTGCCAAACTGAGATCACAATTGGTGAATTCGCATTCGACAAAATTGATGCCCGACAGATCAGTGGTCGAAAAAATGCAGGTATCAAAACGGCAACGCTCATATTCGCCGATCGAAAGTGCGTGATGTGCAAATGTAATCCTTTGGAAGAGTTTGTTCTCAGTAAATGTTTTGGTCATAAACGATTATCGTTTGAAAAATTCAGTGACCACTTCATCAAGCAATTGTGGTTTTGTGATCGGAACGTGATGCGGTGCATTAGGGACAATGAACAATTGAGAATTTGGCAGCGCGTGAAATAGTTTCAACGTATGGGTATCGGTGATAATGTCGTGATCGCCTGCAATAACAAGTGTTGGTGTTTTTATCGTGCCGAGTTGTTCCACTGTGAAGTGTGGATATTTCAGATCAAGATTGATAAGCTTATCGAATATGATCCCTGCACGCTCAGGGAAATGCGAAGAGCGAATAATCCTCTGCTGATCAGTTTCGTTAAGATTTCTGAACCATGTGATCTTTGTTGTATCAAAATTATCGGCTGAAAGCGCAGTAGAATCTGCTACAAAATTAGCGCCGATAGTCACTAATTTTGAGATTTTTTTGGGGTAAGAATATGCCATTTGTAATCCGACAATCCCTCCATCACTCCAACCGATGGTATAAACACTGTCGAGATTCAGTGAATCAAGGAGTGCAGAAAAATCTGAAGCGATTTGTTCAAACGTCAGTTCGTTATCCGAATCTTCGGAACGTCCTTGCGCTCTGCTATCAACCGCAATGACTTTGAAATGCTTTGCAAGATAGGGAATGAGTTTACTGAATGATGCAATTGAACCGTTATTTCCATGCATCAACAACAGAGGGTGACCTTTACCGTACATTTCGTAATACAACTGAATATCATTGACATGAATGTAATGTCCCGCCTTGGGATTGGAACCGTAGTTTATTGTTGGTTGTGCGATTGAGAATGTTGCGAATAAAATGAGAATTAAAAAATATTTACTCATTGAAAATAGTATTTTTAGTAAAATAAATAATTTTTTCTATGAAAAGTTGAAAAAAGACACCAATCTAAAAATATGGTCAACGTAATATTTTTTATTTGCTATCATCATCCTCAACATGCAAAATATGCAGCAGACGATGAATAATTGGTGCAAAAAATACTGCGGTAATACTTAAAAATGCTACGCCGCTATACAAAGCATAAAAAGAAGAAAAAAGTTTCGCTGTATTGGTTTTCATTTCAATGACCGGTCCCATTCCGGTAAGGATCATACATGCCATATGAAAGCTGTCTAACCATCCCAGCTCTCCATAATGATGATATCCAATAACTCCGATACAAACAGAAATGAAAATGAGGATTGCTGTGAAAAAAAAATAGCGAGCCAATCGTAAAAAAAACGTCGACAGTGGCAGAAGTTTTTGTTTTCGATGTTCTAATTTCATTTATTTTAATCCTTTAGCGAAAATATAAAGTCGTCGCTCTCAAATAATTGCAATATAGTTAATGTTATCCAACCTAATTGAAGCAAAAAATTTACCCCGTGCAAAAAAATGCGAGGCAATGGATAATCAAGCAGTACCGTTCATTCTTACAAACGCTTTTTGCAGATCCTCTGGACCAGCTTTTGTCATTGCTTCGCTAAAGCCAAATGTTAGTTCCGTCTTGCCTTCTTTTAATTGTGCGAAAATAGCTTCGATAAATTCACTGACAGACGGCGCTTGGTCGTGGATTCCTTTTCCGCCAAGGTCTGTGTTTAACGCAGGAGGGATGAGTTCAATGACTTCAATATTTTTTGGTTTTAACAGATGACGCAGAGAGAGTGTAAACGAATGAAAAAAAGCTTTTGTAGCGGAATAGACAGGCGCTTTAGTAAGCGGAACAAATGACAATCCCGAAGTGACATTGATGATTGTTTCCAGCGATTTTAACCGAATAAAGAGGGATGCTAAATGTAACGGTGCTTCAATATTGATGGCTATTTCTTCTTTTGCACGTTGGAAGAAATTATCATCAGAAATCGACATCCACTGTTGAATGCCGGCGTTGTTGATCAGCATATTCAGATTGGGATAATTGTTTGAGATCCATTGGAACAGTTTTTCTCGCTCTTCCGCAACGGATATATCGCATTTTTTTGTAATGATAGATGGATATTTATTCGCGACTTCTTGTAGAACAGATTCTCGTCTTCCGCAAATAATGACGGTATTATTCTCTTTGACAAATCGTTCAGTGAGTCCAAGACCAATGCCTGAAGCTCCGCCGGTAATTAACATTGTATTGTTTGAAATTTTCATGTTTGCATTGGATTTATTTAAAAAAAAGCCCGTTGTTTAACGGGCTTTTTTTGATCATTGTCCTGCTATTTTTTTAAAGCTTTTTTCTCATCACTGGTTCCCATATTCAAGAATGGTTTCAATAATTCCATTGGTAACGGGAAGATGACCGTTGAGCTGTTTTCTGAAGCGATTTCTGTCAACGTCTGTAAATAACGCAACTGTAATGCGATCGGATTTCGTTCGATGACCGCTGCAGCTTCGCCTAATTTTACGCTTGCCTGCAATTCACCTTCCGCGTGTACAACTTTTGCGCGGCGTTCACGTTCTGCTTCTGCCTGTTTCGCCATGGCGCGCTGCATTTCCGGCGGAAGATCGATCTGCTTTACTTCTACGTTTGCGATCTTGATTCCCCATGGTTCGGTATGATTGTCGATGATGATCTGTAGTTCATGATTGATCTTGTCGCGTTGTGCAAGAAGATCATCCAATTCAAATTGGCCAAGAATACTTCGCAGTGTTGTCTGTGCAAGCTGCGATGTTGCGTAGATATAATTTTCAACGCTCACGATCGCTTTGTCCGGCTGCACCACACGGAAATAGACTACTGCATTCACTTTGATCGATACGTTATCTTTCGTAATGACATCCTGCGGAGGAACATCGAGCACAACGGTACGTAAACTTACTTTTACCATGCGGTCGATGCCGGGAATAAGAATGATGAGTCCCGGGCCTTTTACGCCGAGCAATCGTCCGAGACGGAAAATGACGCCCCGTTCGTATTCGGATAGAACTTTGATGAGATTGAAAAGTATGATCGCACCGAACGCGACCAAGAAAATGAAGCCAACCATGCCGTCCATATGTAGTTCTCCTTTTATGTTTTTTTCAGTTGACAGTCACCTTTGAGGTGACGGTCAACTTTCTTGCGTATTTATGGTTTCTTAACTTTCAACAACAATCCGTGAATTTCTGTTACGATGATTTTTGAATCTTTACCAATTATTCCATCAACACTTTCCGCTCCCCAGAGTTCTCCCTGAACGCGAACTTGTCCGGTGGGATTAAGTACGGTGATTGCAATTCCTTGTGCACCGACCATTCCTTGTTCACCGGTCTCAACTTTTCGGTTTTGCGCTTTCAGTCCTGCGCCGACAACAAATACAAAAAACAACGCCGTTGCGATCACAAACGGAATGACCACTGTAAGCGATACTTCGACAAATTCCATCGGTTCACCATTCTGATATAACATGATCGAACCAAAAAAGAGAGCTACTGCTCCGCCAACCGAAAGTAATCCGTAACTGGTGATCTTAATTTCAAGAAGGAAAAGAATGATTCCCACAACGATCAGTGAAAGTCCGGCATAATTGAGCGGTAATGTCTGCATTGAATACAATGCAAGGATCATTGCGATCGCACCTGCAATCCCGGGAAAAATTGCACCGGGATTATACAGTTCAAAGAACAAACCGTACATCCCGATTAAGAAGAGAATGTAAGAAATATTCGGATCACTGAGCAGATTGAGAATATTATACTGCCAGTTCATTTCATGTTCTTCGATCACAACATTCGTTGTCGCAAGGATCGTCGTATCATTTTCGATGACGATCTTTTTTCCGTCAAGCATTGTCAAAAGTTCGGAACGGTTTGGAGCAATAAGATCGATGACATTCTTTTCTAATGCTTCTGTTTCCGTCAATGAAACGCTGTGGCGGACGGCATCTTCAGCCCATTCTACATTTCGGTCCCGTTTTTCGGAGATTGTGCGGATAAAAGCAGCCGCATCGTTCGTTACTTTTCCCGACATTACGGAATCCATTTCACCCTGTGAACTGACCGGATGCGCGGCGCCGATGTTCGTTCCCGGCGCCATTACGGCAATATGCGATGCCATAGTGATAAAAACTCCCGCCGATGCAGCGCGTGAACCTTTAGGGGACACATACACAATGATCGGAATCTTCGAACTTAAAAATACTGAAACAATATCGCGAGTGGCTTGAAGGAGTCCACCGGGTGTGTTCATTTCTATAATAACAGCTTGCGCATTTTTGTTTTTTGCATATTCGATCCCATGTTTCAGGTAATCGTATGTTGTTGGATTGATGCTGCCGTTAACCGTAAGAACGTGGATGGATTTTTCAGCAGTGAAAGAATATTGGATTGAAACAATGAGAAGAAGAAGAACGATTTTTTTCATAGTGTTCAGGAGGTTATTGTTATAAGGTAGAAAAAGATGGATGCGAAAACAAGGTGAGAAATAGTGGATGAAATTGAGGTTTTACTGTGTGATGTCTGACGTCGCTTTTAAGTCATCTGACATCCACGAAGTGGTCATTTAGACTTGCGATGGGTTGAGGCGATAAGGTTCACCTTAGCAAAACGTCAGACATTGAAGTGCATTTCATTCTTGTGCAGATTTTTTATATTTTCTTTATCATTATGAATAAAGATTCTCTTCAAGCATTACGCTATCCTGAGTTTCGATACTTCGTTATTTCTTCATTCCTCATCACCGTTGCACAGCTTGTGCAGGAAGTAGTGATCGGATATGAACTGTACCGCATTACGCACGATCCGTTGGCGATCGGAATGATCGGACTGGTTGAAGCGGTTCCGTTCATCGGGCTTTCATTGTTTGGCGGACATCTTGCCGACAGGGTGAGTAAAAAGAAGATCATCCTTTTTTCCGTTGCCGGTATCGTGTTCAGTTCGCTCTTTCTCCATTTCTATACGACGGAAAGCATGCGCGCAACACTTTCACCGTTTGCACTTCTTGCGGGGATCTATTCCGTGATTTTTTTGATCGGAGTGTTACGGGCATTCTATTCTCCGGCAGCACAATCGCTTCGGGCGTTCCTCATTCCGCGCGAAGCGTATGAAAATGCTTCAACGTGGGGAAGTTCGGCGTGGCAGAGCGGCGCGATCGTTGGTCCAATGATCGCGGGATTCTCGTATTCATTGTTCGGATTTTCAAATACATTGCTGATTGTTGTTGGATTGATCTGCTGTACGTTTATTTTACTATCGCTCATTAAAGACAAACCTGTCACAACATCGCCGAAACACGAAAGCATCGTTGCGAGCCTGAAAGAGGGAGTTCGATTTGTCTATAGAACAAAGATCATTCTCTATTCCATTTCACTCGATCTCTTCTCGGTATTGTTCGGCGGAGTAGTGGCAATACTGCCGATCTTTGCGGAAGATATTCTTCACGTCGGCGCGGAAGGATTAGGTTTGCTTCGCGCTGCTCCTTCCATCGGTGCAGTAATAACATTGGTGCTGCTCTCACGATTCTCTCCGATGAAACATGCATGGAGGAATCTACTGATCGTTGTTGCTGCGTTTGGTGTGTGTATCCTCGTTTTTGCTTCCTCAACAGTAATGTGGCTTTCGCTCGCCGCATTGTTCTTCAGCGGTGCGTTCGACAGTGTGAGTGTCGTGATCCGTTCCACCATTCTTCAGTTGATGACACCCGATGAACTGCGGGGGAGAGTGCAGGCGGTGAACGGAATGTTCCTCAGCTCATCCAACGAACTTGGTGCATTCGAATCCGGCCTTGCGGCGAAACTATTGGGGACGATTCCTTCTGTTGTTTTCGGCGGAACAATGACGCTTGTGATCGTTGCGTGGGTCTATACCAGATCGAAAGAATTGTTCATGATTAAATTGAAGAGTTGAATGCGAGAAAAGAGATCGTTATGCTGACGTCTTCCTACCGGCAGGCAGGAATGTCAGCATCTGGTTTTAAAATATATGATGCCGAAATCCCGCTTTACGGCATTCCGTACAGCAGGATTTTTGGCGAAAATCCATTTTTGTCTGCAGAAACCCTCAAATTCGTTTAATTTCTTCACGTAAATAAAAATGAGTTTTTTCATTTTTCTCATCCGATTTTCTGTTTTTGTGGATATATGTAAGTAAAGCGGAGATTTCCATTCTCAAAATCACTTTTTACAAAACAATTAATCATTGTTATGAAAGGATCACGTATGAGCTGGGCTATAGTAGATAACAAACACAAAAAGGAGTATGACGGAAATTTTATCTCATGCGAAGAACAGTACGAACGAATGTATCTAAAAAAGGTGATAAAGGAAGAATTTCCTTTCTTAACAAATGATATCATTGATATCGCAATTGCCGGCTGTTGTGCGGAGATCCGCGCACCACGACCGCGCCAGGTTTTTTGGAATTGCTTAAAGAATAAACTTGGTGTAGGATGAACAATGAGCAATTAACAGTGAATTAATAGCCAAAACCGTTGATTGATAATTGCAGTAGTTAAAGATATATTAACGGCAGTTGAGAACCCGCCAAAAGGCGCGTCGGGTAAATCCGCAGGGCGTGAATAGTGAAGCACTCTGCGGATTTTTTGTTTGAGACAGAGTTTCGCGTAATAGATGTTCCCAAACGCCTGCCCGACTGAGCCATTCAGGCGGAGAGTTTGGGAACGAGGTTAATAGAGTTTCATAAACGAGAAAGAGAAACAATATGTGTTTTTCACCGGAAGCAAGTTTTGCTGGAGGTATTGTCATTTCTTCTATCGGCGTTGCTGCAATTAAGAAAGTTCAAAAACCTTCTCAGATAGTATTTGCAAGCATTCCATTGTTTTTTGGGGTTCAACAAATTGCCGAAGGCTTTGTGTGGTTAGCATTATCAGATCCGAAATATGCATACCTCCAAAATGTTGGTACATATGTATTTCTGTTTACGGCCAGGGTTCTTTGGCCGATGCTGATGCCTCTTTCAGTTCTTCTCATGGAAGAGCAACACAAAAGAAAAAATATATTATGGGTCTTCCTTGTTATGGGTTCATCGGTGTCAGTATATTATTCTTACTGTCTATTGTTTCTTAATGTCACTCCGCACATTGTGGGTCATCATATTCAATATATCAGTGATTTTCCGGAATCGTTGGCCACGCCAGTTTTTTTGATCTATTTCATTGGTTCGCTCACACCTCTTTTTATCTCGAGTATTAAAAGGACATATCTCTTGGGCATATTATTATTTTTATCAGCGGTAATTACAGAAATATATTTTACTCAATATCTCACTTCAGTATGGTGCTTTTTTGCAGCAGTAATAAGCGGGGTCATTTTCTGGATCCTCAGCGAGCCGGTACATAATAGCGATCCCAAAAAACTTCAAGCCGAGATAAGACTCCAATGAGTCCAATCCGTTAGGCGGCAGAAAGGACATTATGAAAGATAATGTAGAATTCGTTACTGTATACGAAACAGGAAATGTTGCTCTAATAGCAGTTGTAAAATCAATGCTTGATGATGGAAATATCAAATATTATATAAAAGGTGAGAATTTACAAAGTCTTACTGGAGCTGGATCAATAGGTTTTGGATATAATCTGGCAGTAGGTCCCATCAAAGTGCAAGTCGAGAAAAAAAATAAGTCGCTGGCTCTCAGGTTGTTGAAAAATGTAAAATAATCTTACTCTTTTGCCGGTTACCCAAGCCAGGGCGGCAAAGAAACTCATCTTCAATCATTGATGACAAACGAAAACCAAAAAAATAAAACGAGGTAATTATGTGTGGTCGTTACGTTCTTATTGATGGAATAGGAAGTATGCAATGAATCGATTGCGCGGTTTTGCAGTATTTATTCTTTTCGTGTCAGTCTCATCGTTATTATTTCCTCAAATCAAAGATCTCAACAGTCACATTTCATATTCACTTTCAGCAGGTGGAGCATGGAGCTGATCAACCAAATGGTATTTTCCTTTACTCTCCAGCGATCCGTATTCACCAATTCATCCCGGGTTTTCGGGAGGCGCGGGGATTGAAATCGGTCCGCTTCTGCGCTTTAACGGAATGTTGTTCTATTCTTCGGCGGAGATTGCGTATGGCGAAGAAAATGCGCTAAAGAGATATTCTACATTTTCAGTGGACGCAGGGATTCAGCGAGTGCCGATTATGCTTTGGGTAAAATTTGTTTCAGAGTCGGATCTTTCTCCATTTTTACGGATGGGCATTGGCGGAGCGAAAACAGATTATAGAATGATTGCGGACAACTTTGCCAGAATAAATGTACGATTTCATCAATGGCAATTTTGTACTGCGTTGAGCGGCGGTTTTAATTATACCATCAATCGTTCATTCAGTATGGAAATCTTTATCGATGATGTTATTACTTTTTCGGAAATGACGATGCTGAGTCCGTACAGCAATGAAACCTACGGTTTGTTTAGCTCGTATTCGTTAACACTTGGGGGGATTAGAATGTTATACACATTATAATGTTTCATTCGCCCCAAACTCAGTTTCGCATGATACAACTTCTTCTTACCGTGTCTCAAATTAATGAAGCTACCATAATCACAAAGGTTATTAGATGGTAAAATTTCTGCTGTGGTGCATCCTTTTTATTCTCTGTGCCCCGTTAGCGATTGTTGCGTTGATCATGTATCCTTTTGTATGGCTGTTATTGCTGCCGTTTAGAATTATTGGCATTGCGGTCGATGGAATTCTAAAATCTGTTTGGGCAGTTATAACATTACCGGTAAGAATTATCGACGGTAAAAATTTCAAATAAATTATCTTCGAAAAAAACTGCGGAGTTTTTGTAACGTCATCCTGAACTTGTTTCAGGATCTTGTAATAATAGATGCCGAAATAAGTCTGTCCTGATATGATTTTAATCAGGGCTTGGCATGACGTGGTTCTTTTAATTAACTGATACCTTAAAGGTGACGGTCAACTATGCAATGTCGATCGGCGG
The DNA here is from genome assembly GCA_025355705.1 of Bacteroidota bacterium. Taxonomy (GTDB): domain Bacteria; phylum Bacteroidota; class Ignavibacteria; order UBA10030; family UBA8401; genus UBA8401. The sequence continues at coordinate 14,294 of JANXZD010000414.1, forward strand.
AAGCGTTGGGCTTATTGGGATTGTGGTGCTAATTCTTTGGCTGCAGCAGTTTTGGAGGTATAAACAGGGGAAATGAATAGCTCATTCTGACTGTTTTGATTTTTCTTCTAATTTTCCTTTGTTGATTAAACCTTGTATGAATATCCTCTCTCGAATTCTTCCAGCAATACCAATTGTAACAATTGAGAAAATGGTAGTTACTACACCTGCCGTCCAAGAATGAATAACAAATATTGTTATAAGAAGACCAATCCCAATCAAAATCATAAAATTATTTAGTGTAATCGCGTTGGGATTTTTTTTGATTATTTTCGGATGAAAACTTGTAAAAACGGCAACTGCAGTAATAATTAAAACAGGTGTACAGAGAAGCCAGAATGATATTAGAAAAATAAAGTCCATAGTATTTATATTTTAGCTCGTCTTTGTTTTAAAGTTAGAAAAACTCGCTCGTGAAAACAAGACAAGATATGATTGGTGGGTTGACCCCCTCTTCGGTTCTCCCCCTTTTAGGGGGAGAGTTGCAAATTTCCTCCCCTGTAAGGGGAGGGTTAGGGTGGGGTCAAAGAAACGCAATGAGAAAACTACTTTAAGCCTGTAATTATCGCTCCTTCTTCTTATCTTAATCAAATTTATTATTTGTGTTTGCGGGTTTCCCCCGCACGAGCAGATTGCCACGACCCGCTTCGCGGGACTCGCAATGACACATAATTCTTTGCGTTCTCTGCGCCTTTGTGAGAAACCGTTTTTATGTCATTACTTCCAAACGATACCGAACTTCAGTTTCCACATCAGATCACCATTCCCGCATCGGCGGGATCGGGGAAGACGTACACATTGTCGCATAGGTATGTGCAGTTCCTTTTGTCACCGCATATCCAGGCAAACGGACTGAGAAATATCCTTGCGGTCACATTCACAAAACTTGCGGCGAAGGAGATGAAAGAGCGCATTGTGAAAGTGCTGAAGGAAGCGGCTCTCGGCAATCCGCAGACAATGAAGAATCTGACAGAACTCGTTTCACTTTCACCTGCAGAGATACAGAATCGCTCCGAACAATTGGTGAATGAAATTCTTCACAACTATTCTGATTTCAATATCCGCACGATCGACAGTTTTTTGACCACCGTCTTCAAAGCATCGTCGCTGGAAATGGGAGTTCAGCCGAATGTCGGCATTCAGTTCGACAACGATGCGGTGATCGATCAGGCATTCCGGCAATATTCACAAAATCTTCGCGAAGGGACTTCCGACGCGCAATTTATCGACGATCTGATCACGCTGATCGAAGCGAACGACGGCAAGTCGGGTGGATATTTGTGGAATCCATTCACAAAGATCGTCCGCGAAGTACGGCAATTGCAAAAACAGTTCGGCAGATATTCGCAGAAGCCGATCATTATGGATGGTGCTGTTCCCCTTTCCCAATTGAAATTGAATATCATTGCAAAATCAAAAACACTTCTGAAGATGATGGATGATTCAACACTTCCGATCAACAATCATTTTCAAAACGATGTAAAGAGATTAGTGAATGGCGATGTGCTTGAAGTTGCATCGAAAGGGAAGACGAAGAAATATTTCAACAAATACAGCGACGATGCCGGAGCGGCAAAGGAGATCAAGCGGTTGTTTGCGGTTATCAAACCGATGGAGAAAGAGTTGGAACAATATATCTCCATCTATGCACATACTTATTACCAGCCTTTTGTCCGTGCAGTAAATCTTATTGAGCAGACAGTTCGTGATGTGAAAGCGCTTGAGGGAACGGTGGTGATCGACGATATCAACCGTTCGCTTGCGGCGTATCTTTCCAACGAAGTTGTTCCGGAAGTCTATCTGAAATTGGGTGAACGGATCGCACATTTTATGATCGATGAGTTTCAGGATACCAGTCCGATCCAATGGCGTAATCTGACACCGCTCATCGAAGAAGCGCTTGCAAAGAACGGTTCGCTCTTTGCGGTCGGCGATACGAAGCAATCTATTTACGGATTCCGCGGTGCGGATTGGCATATTTTCCGCGATCTGATTGGAGGAAAATATTTTCCTTCCGCTCCCGCAACAGTGCTACCGCTTACAACGAACTATCGCAGCGCGCAAGCGCTCGTCGATTTTGTGAAAGATGTTTTTTCCACCAATGTTACAGCTGCAGGGTTTGAAGCACAGGCAACGGCAAGCGGGCTCTATAATTTTGCTCAGGATGTTCCCGATTCGGAAAAGAACAAAGGATATGTTGAAGTAAAGCTGATCGAAAGGAAGTCGGATGACGATTCTTCCACCGATACGCAGCGTGAATATATCCTTTCCACCATTCGTGACTGCACTCTGCGTGGATATTCTTACGGTGACATTGCAATCCTCACTCCCGCAAATGCGGATGTGGTGGAAATTAGTTCATGGCTGAACAAAGAGAATATTCCGTTCCTTTCCCTCAGCACGCTGGATATCCGAAAACGAAAGATCATCGGAGAGATCATAACACTGCTTCGCTTCCTCGATTCGCCGATCGATAATCTTGCCTTTGCAACGTTTGTGTTTGGGGATGTTTTCCAAAAAATTGCAACGATTGAAGGAATTAAGAAAGAAGCATTTCACAAAATATTTGCTCAAAACAAAAGAGAATATTTCTATCGAACATTCGAAAAACATTATCCGAAATTGTGGGAGCAATATTTTGATCGTCTTTTCTCGCTTGTCGGTTATATGCCGTTGTACGATCTTGTTTCCGAATCGTATAAAACATTCTCCGTGTTTGAACGATGCCGCGGTGAAGAAAGCGCACTGATAAAACTTCTGGAATGTGTGAAGCAGTTTGAGAACAGCGGCAATAACAGTCTGAAAGATTTTCTTTCGTTCAGCACGGAAGAAGGAAACGAAGGATGGAGCATCGAAATTCCGAGTACCGTTCACGCCGTGCGGATTATGACGGTACATAAAGCGAAAGGATTGGGTTTCCCAGTGGTGATCGTTTCGCTGAAAGAGAAGAACCAGCGTTCGGATTCGATGGTAATGAAAGAGACAGAAGAAGGAGTTTCGGTAATAAAGATCGGACGGAACAACGGCGACAGGAATGACAGGCTTGCGGAATTGTATGAAGAGAAAAAGAACGAAGCGACGATTGATGAGTTGAACAAATTATATGTTGCGCTCACACGTGGGCGGAAAGAAATGTATGTTTCCGTTCTGTTCAAAAAAATGGAGAACCTTCCCGCCGCAATTCTTCCCGAAAAAATATACGGTATAAAATACGTGATGGCCGAAAAGGAAAAAGACGAAGAGAAACTCCCAACGATCGAATCACTCTATCGTAAAGAACAATCGTCACTTCCGGTTGCGCGGTATCAAAAAATCGGGGTGCAGGAGACCCGCCGCGGCGATGCGATCCATACTATTTTATCACACATAGAATTTATGGATGAGAAGAGTGAGCCATATATTCGTAATGCAATCGAACATTTGGTCTCTGTTCACGATCTAGATGTTGAAAATGAAATTTTGAGTCTCGATCAATTCCTTAATCTTCCCGGTGTGCATATTCATTTTGAACATCGGAAAGATCGAACAATCCTTCGCGAGCAAGATGTCGTCGCTTCCAACGGAAGATTGTATCGATTGGACAGAGTCATTGTGGACCCTGATACAGTAACGGTCGTTGATTTCAAAACCGGAAATGACGAATACAACGATGATTATCAGGAACAAGTCCGAAATTATATGGCAATGCTGAAGGATATTTATCCTTCGAAAATTGTGAAAGGGGCATTGCTCTATATTGATCTGCATAAGGAGGTGCCCGTACTATGAGCACTGTCCGATTACTTTCGCCGAAGATCAATCTTGTTGAAGAAGTGGTAACACTGTTAGGAGTTTCGTCAGCACAAAACGATTTTTCAAAATCCATCATCGTATTTCCGGGAAAACGTCCCGCACATGTCTTACGGAAAAAACTTGCTGAAAAGATCGGCTCATCGTTCATTCCACCGAAACTCTTTTCCATTGATATCTTCATTGATTATCTCTGCACGACCTATCTTCAATTTCGTGCGGAAACAGTGAGTGAATTTGATGCTATTGCCATCCTGTTCGAACTGCATAAAGCGATGCAGCAAGATGAGAAGATCGGAAAAGAACATTTCTCCGAACTGGAAACGTTCTATCCTATTGGAGTGAAGATCTATTCGGAATTGGAAGAATTGATGATCGCATCGGTATCGCCGCAGCGATTATCCGAATCTGTTAAAAGTGTTACGCTGACATCGGCGCACGCTGTTGCATTACTGTACGAACCATTCTATCAAGAATTACAAAAACGAACACTGACTTCACGCGCGTTGAAATATAAGATCCTTGCCGATAGAATTTTGGAGATCGATCTCAGTTCGTATGAAACGATCATCCTTGCCGGATTCTATGCATTCACGCAGACGGAAGAGACACTGCTTCGTTATTTGCTTGCGCAGAAGAATGTAACGGTATTCTTCCAAAATGGAACCGGAATTCAAACAACGCTCGACCAATTGAAACTGAATCCTGCGTTGGAAGGCGAAGAACCGGAAACGGAGCATCACTTTTACGAATCACCTGATGCACACGGGCAATTATTTGCTCTTAATCGAGTCCTGAGTGAACAATTTCCGCATCCGATCATTGACAGTGAAGAGGCGTCGATCATTCTTCCGTCGTCGGAGAATCTTTTTCCGCTCTATCATCAAACGTTGTCGATCTATGATCAGGGCGAATATAATCTTGCGCTGGGATATCCATTGTCCCGAACGCCGGTCTATGGATTCCTCAAATCGCAGTTGGATGTGATCGTTTCGTCACGAAGCGGAGAGGTGTTCGTTCCGTCATATATTCAGTTCCTTCTTCATCCGTACACAAAGAACATACTCTTCAAAACGCGGACCGATGTTTCACGGACGATCGTACACGCGATTGAAGATGATTGTCTCGAACACAGCGCTCGTGTCTTTTTGAATTTTGAGGTTATTGAGCAAAATGCGCAGCTCCATAAAAAGATCGTCGAACGTTTGGAGCGCGATGGCGTTGCTGTTTCGGCGGATGAGATCCGCGATCATATTGTGATGATCCATACCGTTCTTCTC
>JANXZD010000447.1 GCA_025355705.1 Bacteroidota bacterium
ATTCTATCACCGACAGCAACCGCAGTTTCTCTTGGTGAGTCACTATTTACATATTCTGTCCAACATTCCGCAATAAATTCCTTAGTATTTATTTTAGCGGACAGACTTACTTCCTCTGCAACCTTATTATGCTTGATTAAATCGTTCTCTATGCGTCTAATTATGGGGTCGCGGGATAAATCGTAAACTTGGACCATTGCGTGAGCGAATTCGTGTCCAACTATGTATTCCAATTTATCGCAACCTTGAGGAATCCACCCAAATTGTGAAGAGTGTCTCAAAAAATTAACAGATTTACTTAAATCCGTCGTATATGAATCCTCAACCGATATTCCCAATTTCTTTCCTTTATAAAAAGTAGTGGTTATAGCGTCAGTATGTTCTAAATTGGTGTCCATTTTAAATATTTCTTCTGCATAACTGTTCTTCCCCAAGAAAATTATGTTATCATTAAGGAAGGACGATAGATAAGTGTATGTGAAATACCTATCTGCGAACAGTCTAGCTAATTCGGGAGCGAATTCATCAATGTCGGTCTTCAGACTGGGGTTCTTTTTCTGTAAAATGGTTTTGAATTGGTTGTGTTTGTTCAATTCGACCTGATAATGATGTAAAACCTTCAATAAATCATCTCTAGTCTTGATTTTGGATGGTTTGTGTTCTTTCAATGTGAGTCCGAAACGACTTAAGAATCCGTTTTGGAAGTACATTTTAGCATACCCCTCGGGCGTAAAATAGAATTTGAGTAATTCTTGAATATTCTTATCCAATTCCTTGAAATTATTGATTAACACATAGCCTTCCGGTGTTAATTCAAAATTCAAACCGTGTACAATGTTGAAAGTTTCGAACATTCTACGTTCTTGACGGGCTTTAGGGAGATAACTTTCAATAAATTCGCGGGACTTTTTAGGTTTGCCTAAACCTTGTTCATCGAAAAACGGGGAAAGCAATTGCTTATCTTGTGGCAATAGTGTGTTCCAGTTCTTAATATACACCATATTTTCTGCATTAAGACCGAAATGTACTCTTGGAAGTATCGAATAGATAGAAATTCTTTCCATATCTATTCCGAATACATCTCTTCCTATTTGTTTTTCATATTGTTGTGCCTGAAAAAGTACTTGTTTACATTTTTGACCGGCGATTCCCGCTTCGAAGAATCTCTTACAACTGGAAATAGTCCTTCTGTTGGGGGCTTGAAAGGACGGGGTGAGGACTTTATTGACTGGATTGACCATCTTGTTCAGCCTCTGAATATTCCCCGATACTATTGCTTGCCATGAATGTTAAAATGTCTTCCATTACTGTAGCTCTCATATCATACTTCTTGATTTCGGATTCATCAAAATTATCAGCATATCTCATCATCAATATTTCTGTTCCCTGTGTTACGTCCCACGACTTCTCCAACGCAAAACGAATTTCGAAAATACTCAGACCTTCAAAACTTTTAACGATGGAATGTAAATATTTGCCTTCCTCAGAAGATTTCTTAAGTTCTGAACTCATCTTAGTAACGAAGGATTTGAAAACGGACATTTGTTTGGCGGCATCCATTTTAACAATTTTCTTTTCGATGAAAGGAATCGGCTGACTGGTATCCAGCTTTTTTTTCAAATCCGTTAATCGTCTTTTGAGTTCATCCGTCATTGATATCACTTTAATATATATGTACCTATCAATAATCTTTGTCCGACCATGGCTCAAATATTTTAACCGCATCAATCATCTTTTTTCTGCGTTTGTATTTATTATTTTTATTCCAAGATTCATAAACAACGAACATGAATCCTTCATATCTGGCAGATTTGGCTAATATGGAATCGCATCCACGTTCAGAATAGTCTAACATAAGCCAACGTATTGACATCCTGGGAATATTGGTTTCCCTTGCTATTGTAGTTAGACTGCATTCTTTATTTTTATTCTTCCATGCCCACTCCAATAAAACCACCGAATGTTCAACCATCTTGTACTTTTCTTCTTTCTGTAATTCTTTGATGTAATGAACCGTTCTATTGTCTGGATTTAAAAACTTTTTCTTTTTCATCTGCCACCTTAACATTTTAACTTCACTATACCTGGCATGTGAAGGAATGAATGTGCGCCGCATCTGAAACATCTTTCTGGAGGCATATCTAATAGATGTTCGTATCCACAAACTGGGCATCTGTATGTGGTTTTCATTGGCATTGTGATACCGGTTTGGTCACGAAGTATCTTTTGCCATACGTCATGATACGAAATATCTCCTATATCTTGTTTACCGAGATGTCTTCCCTTTGCATAATCATACGGGTCATCGGCAATAGCATTCTTTTTATGTTTGCGCTTTTGCTCTGCATCAATCTCTTTATCCCATTTTTTACGATAATCTTCGGGGATATTATCATATTTCTTTTTGAGAGCTTGGAACAGTTTTACTTCTTCATACGTAGTCAACGTTTCACCTATATAATAGTTAAGTATTAATATAGGTACGAAGTTCTACTATTTAACATTTGCTACCTAGTGTGGACAAACTCCACCGTTCATACTTTTTCCATGTCTAACATATTATCATGTAAAATATGTACAATTT
>JANXZD010000449.1 GCA_025355705.1 Bacteroidota bacterium
CTACTTCTTTATAATAAATAAAAATACAAAAGCCGCTGTATAAGCGGCTTTTGTATAATGATCAATCATCTTAAAAAGATTATTTCATTAACACCATCTTTTTTGTTTGAACGACACCTTCAGTAGTTAGACGATAAAAATATGTTCCGCTGGAAACTTTTGCACCTGAAGAAGATTTAGCATTCCATGTAATTTGATAACTTCCTGCCTCCATTACACCATCAACAAGCGTGTTAATAAGTTGACCTGTTTCGTTGAAGATCTCGACCTTAACGGCACTCCGAATATTGAGATTATAATCAAATTTTGTTGAAGGATTGAAAGGATTTGGATAATTCTGACTTAGCTCTGACTGCATTGGCAATTCAGGATCTGTTTGCAAAACCGCAGTGGAAACCACACGTTTACAAAGAACATATGTGTACACTGTAATGGCATCTCCAATTCCACTATGATTAAAAGTGAATTGCCATTGATTAAACGAACCATTGTTAGTGGGAAATGACCGTGAAACAAAAAGTTGATTTGAGCCGCCCGAACCATCCCATCCTCCTGCGACCACATGATAACCATTAGGACATACAACAATAATATGAGCGGTCGAATCTCGTTCAAGTTTAACGGACGGACCTAAAATAAGAGTATCGAGAGCCTGTCCCATGAGAGATAACGGGATGAGAATTACGACAATAACAAAGAGAGAGATTCTCAGTATCATTATGCGGTGTCCTTTCGAGCAGTATTGATATAATTTAGTGAATTAGAATGGCGTCTATAATTAGATGTTCATTTATTGTTCAAGATAAAAGAAGTTATCAAGGTTCCTATTTTTTTGATTAGATTCTTTAATTCTTCGAGAGCAGTAGAAAAATGTAAAGCAAATTACGATATCCGATATATTTTTATTGTAACAAAATTAGTTTTTTAGTTTGAGTAAATTCATCGGTTTGAAGACGGTAGAAATAAATACCGCTTGATAAATCTTTTGCATCAAATTTAACAGCGTAATTTTCTGCTGATTTTTCTTCATCCACAAGTGTTGTTATCTCTTTTCCTATTACATCGAACACTGATATTCTTACATGGGAATTTTCTCCCAAAGAATATCCGATCGTTGTTGATGGATTAAACGGATTGGGATAGTTTTGACTCAAACTAAAAAATACCGGAATGGAAGTTTCTTTGTTTGGCACACCGGTCGTTCCACTAAATTTGAGAATGATTCCACCATCGCCCACAGTATAACCATTACTGATTCCAGTAAAAAATAGACTTCGCAAATTTCCTTTCGGGGTCGCTTCATTTGCCCAACTGCTTCCCCCATTCGTAGTTTTCAGTAAGGCGCCTGCTCCAGTACTGGTAGCATTAATTGCATAGCCAATATTGATGCTAGGAAAAACAATTTTACTAATTCCAACCCAAACATTGCTGTTTTGTGTAAATACTGGCGCCCAATTTATTCCACTATCAGTAGTTTTCCAAATCGTCGGGAATGATCCTGCGGTTTGGTAACCACCACCAACCAGACCATTATTTGGATCAGAAAAATATACGCCGGACATCCAATAATTTCCTCCCGTATTCAGAGTCGTCCAATTATTTCCACCATCGGTGGTTTTAAGAACTGTTCCGCCGCTTGCCGTCGCCCATCCGTGGTTAGCATCGGAAAAATAAAAGTAACTGATCCAATTTGATCCCGAATACACTGTGTCCCACGAAGTACCGCCATTATGAGTTTTTAATATTTTACTGTTCGAATAATTCGAGCCAACGGCAATACAACCGGTAGTAACACTTGTGAACCACATACCACCATTGGATTGACCCGGCAAATTAGGTCCAATATTATTAAAAGAAGTACCGCCATTCGTAGTTTTTAAAAGAATTCCGCCGGTCGATCCGAAAACAAAACCACTGTCGGCATTCAAGAATTTGATAACCTGAAATCCATCGGTAATGCCCGTTGCAAGAACGGTCCAATTTGTACCTCCATTGGTTGTTTTTAGAACAATTCCATTAATCCCGCATGCAAACCCTTTATCCTGATTGACAAAATAAATATCGAATAATGTGCTGTCTGTTCCACTGGTTTGCTGAACCCATGTCTGTGGGGTCATTGTTTGACTCAACATTACAACCATCATCATCGTAAAAGTAAATAGTATTTTCATTGTATGTTTCTCCGACTTGATGTTAGTAGAATTGCAATTTTCAGAACAACGAATATTTATCGATTGTATTTAAAAATTTGCACATATACTCAGTGCAGCTATATATATAAGTTGAATAAATGTTGAAATATTTTTTACGTAAGACCATTATTAGCTCAAAACTTGTGCACACAATAACACATTTTGAGAGCTAACAAGGTTCGGGAAGGCTTGATCTTCTCTGGAGTTATTGTTAGAGAGAGCGATGCTTCTCTTTTATAATGCACAAATTAGACGAATTCGTCCGGTTTGTCAAGTATTTAGTTTTTCTTAAAAACTTAGTAGCGCTTAATTCTTTCCACAATTTTCGTATATTTATTCAACACTTAATCATTATCAATCATTAACTGCTCTTATGATCCTTTCCGATAAAAAAATCCTTGAAGAAATGAAATTGGGAAACATCGTCATCACACCGTTTGACAGAAAATTTCTTGGCTCTAACAGTTACGATGTCCATCTTGGAAAATATCTTGCAATGTATGAGGATGAGATTCTTGACGCAAAAACTCACAACAAAGTGCGCCATTTTGAGATCCCGAAAGAAGGATTGATCCTGGTGCCAAGCAAACTGTATCTGGGAGTTACGGAAGAATACACAGAATCCCATGCTCACGTTCCGTTTCTTGAAGGAAAAAGTTCCATCGGAAGATTAGGAATAGATATCCACGCCACCGCTGGAAAAGGGGATGTTGGTTTCTGTAATACGTGGACATTAGAGATTTCCGTACGTCAACCGGTGAAAGTGTACGCCGGAATGCCGATCGGTCAACTGATCTATTTTGTTGTCGAAGGGGAAGTTGAAACACTCTATAATAAGAAGAAGAATGCGAAATACAACCAACGCACGATCAAACCGGTGGAATCGATGATGTGGAAGAATTTTAAAAAATAGGGCCTTAAAACCATAAAATCACAAAGAACACTAAATTTTTGACGTGGATATTCATCTGCGTTCTTTTGCCTCTCTCCTCTTTTTGAGTTACTTTTCCCTATGGATCGCTTCGCGACATACATCAAACTTTATCATTACGTATCCAATATCAAGGGAGTTTTTATGAAACCCACAAAACAGTTTTTGCCGTTTATCTTCTTGCTCTTTACATTTACCGTTGCTCTACCCCAAACCAAACGCCCTCTTCAATTGGAAGATATGTTCAGAATCCAACGCGTCAGTGATCCGCAGCTTTCACCCGATGAAAAAACGGTTGCCTACGTTGTCGGAATTGTTGATAAAGCAGCAAATAAAACGAATACCGATATCTGGCTCATTCCTGCAGTCGGTGGAGAACCAAAACAACTGACCAATTCTCCAAAAGCAGACCGTCATCCCCGATGGTCGCCCGATGGAAAATGGATCGCGTTCGAATCCAACCGCAATGGATCGCTCCAAATTTACATGATCAATGTTGCGACGGGAGAATCCAAACAAGTGACGAATATATACACTGAGGCAAATAGTGCCATCTGGTCGCCAGACGGGAAGAAACTTGGATTTGTTTCAACGGTATTTCCGGAATTCTCCGACAAGCCGTATGAAGAAGCAAATCGTTTGAACAAAGAAAAACAAGAGGCGCGTGACAACAGCAAAATGAAGGGTCGTGTGATGACAAAATTATTGTATCGTCATTGGGACAGTTGGGTCGATGATAAACGTCAGCATGTCTTTATTGTAAATATCGACGGAACAAGTCCGCGCAATGTAACGCCAGGCGACCGTGATGCAACACCTCCATCGTCAACGTTTTCCACTGGTGATGATTTTTCTTTCTCGCCCGATGGAAAGGAAATTGCAATAACTGCAACACCGGTTCCGGTTCGCGAAGAATCGTGGAGCACCAATCATGATATTCTTACCGTCAATCTTGAAACCGGTGAACGAAAACAGATCACAACAAATGCTGCGGCAGATGTTTTTCCGCAATATTCTCCAAACGGAAAATATATTGCATATCGAGCTCAATCACGTGCAGGATTCGAAGCTGATCGCTGGCAGTTGATGTTGTACGACCGCATTACCGGAACAACAAAAAGTATTACTCCAAAATTCGACACCAACATCAATGAGTTCACCTGGACAAGCGATAGCAAAACTCTTTATACATCAGCAGAAGAAAAAGCAAATACGCCGCTCTGGTCGATCGGGATTGACGGTACAATGAAAAAAATCTACGACAATGCAAACAATAGCGAAGCAAATATTTCTTCCGATGGAAAAACGATCGTTTTTGCTCATCAAACAATGTCGCGTCCGGTAGAAATCTGGACGGCAAACAGTAACGGAACGAATGCAAAACAATTGACACATGTGAATGACGATCTGTTCTCTCATGTAGAAGTTTCTGAGCCCGAATATGTTTGGTTCGACGGAGCGAACGGAACAAAAGTACAGATGTGGATCGTTAAACCGCCATTCTTCGACGGAACAAAAAAATACCCATTGGTCTATTGGGTTCACGGCGGACCACAGGGCGCGTTCGGAAACTCCTGGTCGTATCGCTGGAATCAACAATTATGGGCTGCGCAAGGATATGTTATTGCGCTTCCCAATCCGCGCGGATCGACAGGATTTGGTCAGCAATTCACCGATGAGATTTCAAGAGATTGGGGCGGAAAAGTGTTCACCGATGTTATGAATGGTGTTGCATATATGGAGAGACAACCATACGTAGATGTCACAAAAATGGCAGCGGCAGGGGCAAGTTACGGCGGATATATGATGAACTGGCTGAATGGACATACCGATAAATTCAAAACATTGATCTGCCACGATGGCGTCTATAATTTTTATTCGATGTACGGCGTTACAGAAGAGACTTGGTTCGATGAATGGGAACATGGAATTCCGTGGGAAACTCCGGATTACGATAAGTTTTCGCCGCACAAATATGCGCAGAACTTCAAAACACCAATGCTCATTATCCATAATGAACTTGATTTCCGCGTTCCGGTTGGAGAAGGATTGTCGCTCTTTACAACATTGCAGCGCAAAGGAATCCCGTCTAAACTGTTATACTTCCCCGATGAAGGACATTGGGTGTTGAAACCACAGAATTCAGAAATGTGGCATAATACGATCTTCGATTGGCTTGCTGATTACTTGAAAAAATAATATAACTATGAGAAAAATAATTCAGGCATTGATCTTAGCTGTTTTTCTGTTTGCATGGTTCGGCTGTTCTTCAAGTATGAGTTCTTTTCAGAACCCAGAGGTAAAAGGTGGTGGCGAGATAAAAGGGGCAATCATCGGCGGTAATACAAACTCAATGGAAATACAAACCGTTTTAGGGATCGGATATAATATCGATATCGGTGTTAAATTTAATCCATTCTTTCCAGTTTTTATTTGGGAACGAGAACTGCGGTTTCCGTTGGAGGCAGACATAAAATATCAAATCCTTTTGGAACCGTTGTATCTCACCACAGGATTAGGATGGTCAAACGTTGTCAACCGCGATAGAGTGTCAGACCGTTTTTTAGAGAAAGCAGAATCAAAAAGACTATATTTATTGTTTGGAACATCACATATTTATGGCGGCGTTAATGTAAATTATCTCATCGGTGGCAAATCTTTTACCGCAGGTGCAATTAATCCAATTGTATTACAAACGAATAAATTATTTTTCAGTTATACAGCAGGTTTATCTATTGGAAGAAGTTTTCGTTTCAATCCGGAAGTAACATTACTACCATCCAATAATAAATTGTATTCCGTCTGGGGCGTCAGTTTGGAGTTCACCGGAGCTTTTAAATTATAGAACTAACATGTCTTTACTCATACTCATATTATTAGCGGATAAAAGTGAACTTTTCTAATAAACTTTTTTCTATTCAAAAAAAATCTAATTCCCTTCTGTGCGTCGGACTCGATACCGATCCGAAGAAAATTCCGGTACATCTTCGGTCAAAGAAGAACGGCGTGTTGGAGTTCAACAAACAGGTCATTGAAGCAACAAAAGAGTTTGCCAGCGCTTACAAGATCAATTTTGCTTTCTATGAAGTGATGGGAAAAAATGGCTGGGCAATTATTGAAAAAACCCGTGCATTGCTTCCAACATCCGCTATTTCAATTGCCGACGCAAAGCGGGGCGATATCGGAAATTCATCTTCATATTACGCTGATGCAATTCTGAACAAGATGGAATTTGATTCTATTACCGTTGCGCCGTATATGGGAAAAGACTCCGTTCTTCCGTTCCTTGGAAATAAGAACAAAGGTGTATTTCTTCTTGCGCTGACTTCCAATCAAGGTGCATTCGATTTTCAATATAAAAAAATAGGAAATAAGCGGCTGTTTGAAGAAGTGGTTACAATCTCGCAACAATGGAATACAAACAATAATTTGGGATTTGTCGTTGGTGCTACAAAATCAACAGATATTCGGGCCGTGAGAAAACTTGCTTCGGATGTTCCGTTTCTCGTTCCGGGAATCGGCGCACAAGGCGGAAGCGTTGAAGATGTGATACGACACGGCTGTACCAATGACGGTTTTGGCGTTCTGATCAATGCCAGCAGAAGTATCTTATATGCCTCAAGTGGAAAAGATTTCGCTGAAGCTGCACGAAGTGAAGCTTTAAAATTGAATAACGAGATCAATTTTTTCAGAGATAAATATTTTTAACAGTGAGCCGCAAATAGACGGAGGTATTCTCTGCGTCTCTCCGTCTCAGCGTTGGAATTAAATCCATGCACGAAGACCTTCTTCGACATATCTGGTCAAAACAACTGTTTGCTTCAGCGCAGCTCGTTAATACCGATGGACGAGCTGTTCATATTTTGAATGTAGGAACGCTTCATCGCGGCACCGGTCCGGATTTTCGTAACGCAACGATCATGATCGGCGGAACAACTTTTTCTGGTGACATTGAATTTCATCGTACATTTGACGACT
>JANXZD010000454.1 GCA_025355705.1 Bacteroidota bacterium
GTTGCGTCAACCGCTTGAAGATGGAAAGGTCACTATCAGTCGTTCAAAAATGTCACTGGATTTTCCCGCAAATTTTATGCTTGTCTGTGCAATGAATCCCTGCCCGTGTGGAAATTTCGGGAATCCAAACCATGAATGTACCTGTACGCCAATGATGATTCAAAAGTATATGGCAAAGATTTCAGGGCCATTGATGGATAGAATTGATATCCATATTGAAGTTCCAGCGGTGAAAGTTACAGAACTTGCCCAAAAAAAACCGGGAGAACCGTCTCATTCAATTCGTGAACGCGTAATTCTTGCACGAGATATCCAGATAAAACGATTTGAGAAACAGAAAAATTTATACTCTAACGCAAGTATGCAGTCAAAGGAAATTCGTGAATATTGTAAAATAGATTCCTCTGGAGAAGAATTGCTGAAGATGGCGATGACAAAACTTGGTCTATCAGCGCGTGCGTATGATCGCATCTTAAAAGTTTCACGAACAATTGCGGATCTTGCAGGAAGTGTCGATATTCGTACCGAACATTTAAGTGAAGCCATTCAATATCGTAGTTTAGATAGAAACTTGTGGATGTAATTTTTTACAGAAAGCAGAAAATAGTATGCACATCCTTGCCGAAATCTTTATCGCTCTTGTTGCAATAGAGCACATTTATATTCTCTGGCTTGAAATGTTTATGTGGACGAAACCACTAGGGCGAAAAGTTTTTTCTGCATTTCCATCTGATTTGTTTGAGAAAACAAAATCGCTTGCGGCAAATCAAGGTCTTTATAATGGTTTTCTTGCTGCAGGATTGATCTGGTCGCTTCTTATTCAAGATCCCGTTTGGTCAAAAAATGTAGCGATATATTTTTCATCGTGTGTGGTAATCGCAGGGATCTACGGTGCGGTTACGGCAATGAAAAAAATATTCTTTACACAGGCATTACCGGCTTTAATAACACTGATGTTAATTCTTTCATTATAATGGACCGGAATTTTATTTTTTTTAGATGTTTAACAATTGTAACAATTAACTTGCAGTCGTATTTTTATTCATAACTTCCTTCATAAATTTTCGTAAATTCCCATCAACATTATGGTTGCATTCTATTTTGTTCATTCAAATTATATCAACGTATTCATCAATAACCCAGGAGATAGTATGAAACTGTTAGGACTATTCGGACTATTTGTAGTGTTTGCAGTCATTTTGCTTTCGAAAGTTGAAGCGCAAACAAAAAGTATGGTCACAGATATCAATATTCCATACGAAAAATTCACTCTTGACAACGGACTTACCGTTCTTGTTCACGAGGATCATAAAGCACCAATTGTTGCAGTGAATGTTTGGTACCACGTTGGATCGAAAAATGAAAAACTAGGAAAGAGCGGATTTGCACATTTGTTTGAACATTTAATGTTCAATGGTTCGGAAAATTTCGATACAGATTATTTTCAAGCATTGGAACGAATCGGTGCAACCGATCTGAATGGAACAACAAGCAATGATAGAACGAATTATTTCCAAAATGTGCCGACACCGGCATTGGATATTGTCCTTTGGATGGAATCTGATCGGATGGGACATTTAACTGGCGCTATAAGTCAGGCAAAGTTAGATGAGCAACGGGGAGTTGTACAGAATGAAAAACGTCAGGGGGAAAATCAACCATATTCTATTGCCGAAGAACTTACAACCAAAGCAACATATCCCGTGGGGCATCCATATTCATGGACAGTCATTGGCTCAATGGAGGATTTGAATGCTGCATCGCTCGACGATGTGAAAGAGTGGTTCCGTAATTATTATGGTACCGCAAATGCAGTAATTGTTCTCGCCGGTGATATCGATTTGAAGACTGCTAAAGAAAAAATGCAGAAATATTTCGGTGATATTCCTTCGGGTCCGCCGGTAGCAAAATATGATGAAAATATTGCAAAGAGAACAGGAACAATTCGTCAACAAGCTGAAGATCGAGTCCCACAAGCCCGATTGTTCAAAGTGTGGAACACCCCAAAATATGCTACTGCGGAAAATACCTATCTTGATTTGTTTGCAGATATCCTGGCATCAGGAAAAACATCACGATTGTACAAACGGTTAGTGTATGATGAACAAATTGCGACGAATGTAGCTGCATATGTTGACTCACGAGAAATTGGAGGTCAATTTAATATCGATGCAACAGCTAAGCCAGGTGTCGATCTCGCAAAAGTAGAAAAAACAATTAACGAAGAATTAAAATCGTTACTTGAAAAAGGGCCTACAGAAAAAGAATTACAACGAGTGAAAACTCAATCGATCGCTGGTTTTGTTCGCGGGATAGAACGTATTGGAGGTTTTGGTGGAAAATCTGATATTCTTGCAATGTCGGAAGTATTTGCAGGCTCACCGGATTATTACAAAACATATTTGAATAATTTGAATGATGCTACAATTCAAAATGTTGTTGCAACTGCAAACAAATGGCTAACGGATGGAGAATATGTTCTTGAAATTCATCCATTCCCGCAGTTCAAAAATGATCAAACAGATTCCACAGTACGGAAAACAATGCCGAAGATGGCTACAGCAGCTGAAGCGAAATTTCCGAAGATTGAAAGGGCAACTCTTTCAAACGGATTGAAAATTCTTCTTACTGAACGATCTTCTGTTCCTGTTGTTAATTTATCGTTGCAAGTCGATGCTGGTTTTGCGGCAGATCAATTTTCGATTCCTGGAACAGCGAATTTAGCAATGGATGTTTTGGATGAAGGAACCAAAACTCGAAATGCATTGGCAATTAGCGAGGAACTTGCACTTCTTGGCGCCAATCTCAGTTCAGGTTCAAGTCTAGACAATTCGACAGTACGGATGTCTTCGTTGAAAGCAAATCTTGATGCGTCGTTGAATATTTTTGCAGATGTTACTCTTAATCCATCGTTTCCGGATGAAGATTATAAACGATTGCAAAAACAAAAACTCGCGGGGATTCAACGTGAAAAAGTTACGCCGATTCAAATGGCGTTACGTGTCTTTCCAAAAATTTTGTATGGAACAGAACACGCGTATGGAAATCCATTAACAGGTTCCGGAACTGAACAGACAATGGCAAGCATTAAACGCGATGATCTTATTAAATTCCACAAAACCTGGTTCAAGCCAAACAACGCTACATTGATTGTTGTTGGTGCAACGACGATGAATGAAATAAAACCGAAACTTGAAAAACTATTTAAGGATTGGAAATCAGGTGATGTTCCAAAAAAGAATATTGCAAAGGTTGAACAAAAATCGAAATCAACAGTGTATATTGTTGATAAACCGGGATCACAGCAATCAATTATTTTCGCCGGTCATGTTTCTCTTCCAAAATCAAATCCGGATGAACTTGCCATTACAATGATGAATGATGCTTTGGGCGGTGCATTCACTTCGCGTGTTAATATGAATCTGCGTGAAGATAAACATTGGTCATACGGTGCCAGTACATTATTCTATGCTGCTCGTGGCCAACGCCCATTTTTAACATATGCATCAGTGCAGACTGATAAAACAAAAGAATCAATGGTTGAGGTGGTAAAAGAACTAAAGGATGTCACTGCCAGCCGTCCAATCACCAAAGAGGAGTTTGAGAAAGTTCAAAAGAATGCAGTTCTTGAACTTTCCGGATCGTGGGAAACAAACAATGCAGTGCTTGGTTCACTTGCAGATATGGTATCTTACGGTTATCCAGATGATTATTATTTTACCTATTCAAAAAAATTAAATGGACTCAGTTATGATGAAGTAAAAAATTCTGCCACTAAGGCGATTCACCCTGATAATCTAGTCTGGGTTATTGTTGGAGACAAAGAAAAGATTGAAAAAGGAATCAAAGAATTGAATTATGGCGAAGTAAAATATCTTGACGCGGATGGCAATGATGTATCATCAATAGAACAAAAAACGCCCACAATGGAAAAGAAGAAATGATTCCTTCTAAAACCAATTT
>JANXZD010000464.1 GCA_025355705.1 Bacteroidota bacterium
CGTGGAAATTCTGCCACTATTTTTAGCGGTGGTAACTTTATTCCCAATCCTGTTGGGTTCAATATCCAACCGGAACGCACGACAACATATGAAGTAGGTTTCACGCAACAATTTACCGATAATGCCGCATTTGATCTTACTGGATTTTATAAGGATGTTGCCGGACAAATTCAAATTCAACGCCAGCTTACTGCATCCGGTGCGACTGTTGCCGGTTATAACATGTATGCCAATGGCGACTTTGTAACGACAAAAGGTATTGAATTAAGTCTCCGTCTTCGTCGAATAAATCGTTTGCGTGCACAATTCAACTACACATTCTCCGATGCACAAGGTACTGGTTCAACGATTAATGCCGCGGTATCATCTGTTGAAGCTGGATCATTGTATCCGACGATCATTTCTCCGCTAGATTTCAATCAACGGCATAAAGGTTCGGTAAACCTCGACTATTCATTTGGTAAAAATGATGGCGGACCGATTCTTGAACAGGTTGGCGCCAATGTTTTATTTACATATAACAGCGGTCATCCATACACACGCTCTACGGGAAGTATCGGACAGCAAGGCGCATCAACAGGTGCATTGGTAGAATCCGATGCTCGATTCTCTATCCCACTCGAAGCGGTGAATGCATCAACAACTCCATGGGTATTTAATTTTGATCTTCGGGTATTTAAGGGATTTGATATCGGTGGAGTGAATGCCGAAGTATATTGTTACGTCCAGAATCTTTTGAATACAAAGAATGTACTTAATGTATATCGCCGAACAGGGAATGCATTTGACGATGGTTTCTTAAGTAATCCTGATCTCAGTTCAAATATTGTAAGCAGTCTTGGTTCCGGATATACAGAGCTTTATAGGAATGCAAACCTTGTCAACGGTCGGCATTATGTAAACACAACCGGAAATAATCTTTACGGAACGCCTCGCCAAATTCGATTTGGATTGCGTCTGGAATTATAATTCGATTTTTATTGAAAATAATTACTATTAACGGAGTTATAATAATGAAAAAACAAATTCCCCACGTTCGGTTGTTGGTTAGCGTTTTGCTTGTTGCCGCGCTGACCCTCGTTGCAAAAGAACCGCCAGGAGTAATATCGAAAAATACCGGACTCTCTAAAACTACCGGTACTCCTTCGGCGACCCTTTTGAATATTAATAAAATGTCATCTTGGTATAACGCCAATGGTGAACAGGAACGAAATCCAAGTTCTGGAAATTCTGGTCTATCATATCCCCGCGGGACAGATTATGTGATCTATGCGTCAGGTCTTATGATGGGTGGCATCGCGACCGATGGTATCGGCGGTGCACGTGTTACAGGATTTTCGTATAACAAAGGTTTTCAACCTGGAGCAATTCTTGGGAACAGAACCGGAGTCATTGAACCACCGGCGGATGTCAATGTTCGCAGCTGGCGTATTCGTAAAGATTACGCAACAGCAAACCTTCGTCAAGATGCTGCTGAAGTGAATACGATTTCTATTTCTTCTGTTACGGATGCTCAGATTGCAGCGGTTCGTGAACAGTATAAAAAAGATTGGAGAGAATGGCCTGTGCAAAAAGGTGCTCCATTCTATGATGTAGGTTATTTGAATGCTTCGAATCAATTAGTTGGAGCCGGTAACGGTGTGCTTGATTGGGGTGAAGATGATACATATCCTGATGGAGACGATCGTCGCCGAAATGGTGTGTTGGATGATGGTGAAGATGCAAACGGCAATCTGGTGCTTGATGGTGAAACTCCCGGTGTTGCCGATGCTGATCAGGTGATTTGGAGTGTCAATAACGATATTGGAACATTGGAATCACCATGGAAGACAAAAGCGCTCGGACTTGAAGTGCAAAATACGATCTGGGGTTATAATAGAACAGATGCACTTGGAAATATGATCTTCAAAAAATTCAAGATCATATATAAAGGTACTGCAACTGCACCGGCAAATTCCATGATTAACAATATGTATCTTTGTCAATGGTCAGATCCGGACCTTGGTGATGCCGGAGATGATTTTGTGGGATGCGATACAACACTTAGTTTAGGGTACGTCTATAATTCAAAGACACTTGATGCTAATTATAGAAAATTCAGTTTAGCACCTCCTGCTGCCGGATATGATTTTCTTCAGGGTCCAATATTGCCGTCTCCTGGTGATAGTGCTGTATTCGATCTTAAATACCGTCAAGGATATCGCAATTTACCAATGACATCATTTATTTATTTTGCTTCCGGCGGCAGATATAGTGATCCGCCATTTACAATTGGTGGTTCTGTTCAATGGTATCAAATGTTTAGAGCGTTACCACCAACTCCACAGGGACCACCTGATCCGCCACAAATAACTATTCCTGGAACGGCATTGCCCGCTTCATTTTGGTTACCTGGTGATCCGGTTAAAAAAACTGGATGGATCGATGGTAGTCTTGATACACCGGGTGATCGTCGATTGCTGTTAAACTCGGGACCATTTAATATGGCTATCGGTGATACACAAGAATTAGTATCAGCAATTATTGCTGGATTAGGTTCTGATAATCTTGCAAGTATTTCAGTCTTAAAATTCTATGATAAAACCGCTCAGGCAGCATATAATAATCTGTTCGATCTGCCGAAACCTCCGCCTGCTCCTAAAGTTACTGTAGTCGAATTGGACAAAGGTATTGTTATTGAGTGGGATACTGATGCTGATGGTGTAAAAGCAACAGAAGGATCCAATTCAAAAGGTTTCGTGTTTGAGGGTTACAATGTTTATCAACTACCTTCAGCGACCGCACCGATATCGAGTGCTAAAAAACTTGTTACGTATGATCTTGTTTCTGATCCTGCAACTGTATCACAAGAAGAATTTGACGAAGCATCCGGTCAAATACTTGTGAAACCAGTACAGTTGGGTAAGAATTCCGGAATAACTCGCTATATGTACTTAACGCGGGATGAGATTCGGAACAAACCGTTGGTGAATGGACAACCGTTTTATTATGCTGTAACAGCATATAACTATAATCCAGATCCACTGCTTGTCACAAAATCATTTGAAAGTTCAGCAAACGTATTTACCGTTATCCCGCATTCACCAAATCCGGGTATCGTATTGCCATACAAGATTAATGATACTCTTTCGATTCCAACGGATATGGTTGTTGGAACTAACGATGGAACAATCGGAATAACAGTATTCAATCCAACCATTCAGGTGGGTGCCACATATGATGTTTGGTATGGCGGTGTAGGTAATTCTTCACGTAACTATACTATAGTAAAGAATATTACTGGCTCCACAGACTATGCAACCGTTACGGCAACAATGTTACCAGTGGATACAGCAAAAATCATAAGAAATTCCAAAGGAACCGGAATTTTTACAATTAATGATGCAAAAAATCTGGTAACGTATTCTAAAATAAACATTGCATCTCTGTCTGGACCTATTACATCAGCGCACATTCATGTTGGAGCGGCCGGTGTTGTTGGACCAGTTGTTCATCCATTCACAGTTGTTAATAATTCCATCGTTGACAATACGTGGCAAATACCGGATTCATTGGTGGACGATTTCACCGCAGGTAATTTGTATGTCAATATTCATACGGCATTACGTCCCGGTGGAGAAACACGGGGTCAAATTGCGGACGGATTGTTCCCACGGGTAAACGTTGGTTCTCCTTCCGCAGTGTTGCTGCCGTTGACAAGTTATACTGAAAATCGTGCACCAACGGAAGGTGTTGCGTTCTATGTTACACCGGCTCCTCTTGGACCGAAATCAGCTCAGCAAGTTGCTCCAACAACTGGTCCTGTTGTGAATGTTCCTAACCCGGAAAAAACATACAGTATGGTTGGTCCTCTTTCGGGATGGGCTGGGTCAAGAAGCAGTGAAGCGGTCTATGAGATACGATTTATTCCAGGTGATTCAAATTATGCTGTTACGTTACCACGTGGAGTGCTCTCTCCAACACCGCCATTTGCAAAATATACCAGTGTTCCGTTTGCAGTCTATCAGGACACCAGTAGAGTGTGGCCGGTCATCACAAC